>SLKA01000031.1 GCA_007134845.1 Balneolales bacterium | reverse complement strand
GAACGCGCAAAAGAAAAGAAGCCTAATATTATAATCATATATACGGATGATGTAGGGTATGGAGACGTTAGCTCCTATGGAGCAACCAGGGTAGAAACGCCCAACATTGATCAACTTGCATCAAACGGATTGCTATTTACAAATGCATATGCTCCGGCAGCAACCTGCACTCCTTCAAGGTTTGGACTTCTAACCGGTGAATATTATTGGAGAACTCCTCCTGAATGGCGTGTCGGTGAAGTGGAAGGAGTCAGTATTGCCCCGGGTGATGCGGGAATGATTATATATCCTGAAATGACTACGGTTCCTTCTGTATTGCAGAGTAGGGGATATACCACTGCTGTAGTCGGTAAGTGGCATTTGGGTTTAGGTCCTTTGGGAGGAGGACAAGATTGGAATGATGTTATTAAACCGGGACCTGAAGATATCGGTTTTGATTACGCTTTCCTCATACCTTCAACGGGTGACAGAGTTCCTACCGTTTATGTTGAAAACCGAAGGGTTGTGGATCTGGATCCTGATGATCCTATTCGAATCAGCTTTGGTGAACCCATTGGACATGATTCAACGATTTATAATCCGAATGTAACTCCTGCAGAAATTGTCAGCTATCCTGAATATCCGGATGATGACATCATAGACAGTTACACCCGGGAAAGAGTCAAGATGCATCCGAGTTTTGGACATGATCAGACCATCGTTAATGGAATACCCAGAATTGGTTACATGACAGGAGGCTATTCTGCGCGGTGGAGAGATGAAGATATGGCCGATGTAATTACTGAAAAGGCTTTGTCATTTATTGATGAAAATAAGGCCGATCCGTTTTTCTTATACTTCTCAACTCACGATGTCCATGTTCCAAGAGTACCTCATGAAAGATTTGCCGGTCAAAGTACTATTGGAGTCTATGGGGATGTTATCATCCAGTTGGATTGGTGTGTCGGTGAAATCATGAACAAGCTGGATGAGCACAATTTAATTGATAATACCCTCGTCATATTCACCAGTGATAACGGACCTGTTTTGGATGATGGATATCATGATGGAACAGTTGAAGATACGGAAGGTCATGAACCCACCGGCACGTTAAGAGGGGGAAAATACAGCGCCTTTGAAGGGGGTACGAAAGTACCGTTTATTGTTCACTGGCCTGAAGAGGTAAAGCCTGGCATGACAGATGCTCTCTTCAGTCAAATTGATTTCCTGGAATCTCTGGCATCACTCACTGGATATGGCAATGCCGAACCGTTGACCTATGACAGCCATGATCATCTCCCTGCCTTGTTGGGGCATGACCAAACGGGACGTGATTTTGTTGTCCAGCAAAATATGGGCGGAACACTATCAATTATCAAGGATAACTGGAAATACATTGAACCCAGTGACGGTCCCAGGTTGAATCCATACACCAGGCCAAGAATGGAACTTGGAAATGACCCGAATCCCCAATTGTATAATTTGTCAGAAGATATGTCTGAAACGAATAATCTGGCGGAAGCATATCCTGAAAGAGCTGAAAGGCTGGCAATTTTGCTTGAAAAAGTAAGAGATAAAGCGCCGCTATGAATAGGCAAAATCCTGCCAGTAAGTTGCGGACCTCAAAGAGTTCGTTATACTGTTCCACGTCAAAAAAGATGGGAGGTTCCTCCATGAGGCATCGAAGTACAGCTCGTCGTTCAGCGTTTCTGGTCATGATCGGGATAATGATACTAATGATTCTGGCAACAGGAATGACTCTGTCAACAGGTCCGGCATTGGATGAAGGCGACGAGTGGCTCCAGTACGAACAGAACCCGTTCCGAATCGAGATCACGATCCCGCTCTGGTCCGATAACGCATACCGCAACGACATGGGCGGCCTGGTGATCCACGACGTCACGGGCAACGGACTCATGGACTACGTCATCAGCTTCAAGGAGGGCATGCAGGACGATGAGAGCGGCAACGCGTACATCGGCGCCTACGGCCACTACGGGGAGGAGCTGTGGACAAAGAAAATCCCGGACATGCGCTTGAACATGAAGGCTGAATACAAGGGGCTTCCGGGCCACTTCGGGCCTGGGTTCTACATTGCGGATATCGATGGCAACGGTCGCCCCGAGCTGCTGCACATCGACACGTCTGATCGACTGGTCATTCGCGACGCCCGCACAGGAAACGTGCTGAAGAAAGGCACCGTTGCGTTACCTGAAGGCGGTGGCCGATGGGGCGGCATGGTGCAGGTCGCGAATTTCCGTGGCAAAGGCATGGTGGACGCCCTCCTGCAGGCAGAGTACAAGGAGGGCGACAGCCGGAACGCGCCGGATCCGCACAACCCGTTTCATCGTTTGACGGCTGTCAAGTTAGACTCCTACCAGGACGGTGAATTCGAAGTGCTCTGGCATAACACCCAATACATCGGTGGTCGTCACTACGGGGCACGGGCGATGGACGTGACAGGTAACGGGCGCGATGACGTGCCTGGCGCGGTGATTGTGAATCACGAAGGCGAAATCACACATGACTGGCGATTGCCGGACGAGGGCTTCAAGCATTACGACAGCATCAAAATCCTTAATGCCCGGTCAGACCTGCCGGGGCTGGAAGTATTCGTAATCACCGAAACAGACAGCCAGTGGGTCGCCATGGTCAATCACAAGGAGGGCATCATCTTCCGCAGCAACTTTAAGAACGAGGAGCCTCAGAAGGGTGCCGTCGGACAGTTCGACCCGGAGCGGCCGGGGTTCGAAAGTTGGTGGGCGAACAAGTGCAGCAATTATCGACACCCGTTCGTTTTCGACGCGCAGGGCGAGTTGATCGCCACGTACGATTTCAAGCAGCAGTTCCCCTCGCAAGGTCAGAAGCGGGACTGGGCGCCCGGCGAAACCACCTTCATCGACTGGAACGGCGACGGGACACACTTGGCGTTCATGCGTGGCCGTTACGACCATCCATCGCTGGGCGGCGTGGCTAATCCCGTCGTCTTCAACCCTTTGACCGGCGAGGTCGTCGCGTGGTTCGACGTGCCAGTCCGTCAAAGCTTCCCCGCTGATGTCTCCGGCGACTATCGCGAAGAGATCATCGGTATCGACGGGGAAAACAATGAACTTGTCATCTGGTGGAACCCCGAGCCTAACGACCGGGAGCAGCCACGCTACTGGCAGCACCAGTGGTACCGGGTGGCCATGCAGATCAACGATGCCTACTCCGTCAAATAAAAACTTCAAGTAACATCGGATATCCACTGACCACCCTGCAGTGTAAATTCAATAGTATCTGCTTCGGTAAATGTATTGTCCGACCCGCTCCATCGCCTGACCTCAATCCCGATATATTCATCCTTCAGCCGGATGATGTTATATCCATTGGGTTCGTGGCGCACACGATTTGAAATGGCTGTTCCTGCCTGTGCCACAATAATGGCCCGCCGGGAAGATGGATAATATGCGCGGACATCTCCGGTATAGCCGTGATGGAGGTGCCCTGCAAGAAGAAGATCCACCTCACACCGTTCCAGGACCTCAAGTGCACTGCCCGCCCGGCCCACGATATCGATACCGGTATCCTCCTGCCCGGGCGGGGGAAGGAACGGATGGTGGGTAACGACTATTTTGAAGTTGGACGGTGGAAGAGATGATAGAATTCTCTCCATCTCTTCAATCTGATCAAGGGAAATACGGCCGCTTTTCCAGGTTAATGAACGGGTCGTATCAATGCCGAGTACCGTAAGATCATCATCTACATACCGGGGAAGCAGTTCGTCTGAAATGTAGTATTTATAACGGCCCAAAGGACTCAGGAAACGACGGAAAATGTCGAAGAGAGGAATGTCATGATTTCCGGGTACGCTCAGCTGGGGGCGAGGTAAACGTTTCATGTAATCAGCGGCTGACTTGTATTGTGACCGGCGGGCCCGCTGGGTAAAATCACCGCTGTTGATGACCAGTTCAGGCTGTATCCGGTGAAGGTCTTTTACCAGTCCCTCTGCAACCTGGCGATCTTCTGTTCCAAAATGGAGGTCAGAGATATGTGCTATTGTTTTCATGGTACAATTATCCGCAAACATTTATCTCTTATTCTGAAACGAAGAGGTGTTTTAAATATATTATTTTCACCGTCAACCGCCACCGTTACGTTACGTTTTCGAGGTTTCACCTGCACGCTGGTAAGAAGGCGTATATCAAGGTTATCGGTTTCTTTTATACTGTTGAAGCTGAGTTGCCAGGCCATTTTAAACAATGCCCAAAATCGTGAAGATTTCGACATACAGAGCCACAGCCTGCCTTTATCTAGTGATGGCCGGTTGACATCAGTATTGTTTATGTTCTCGTATTCATTATTTCCCACGAATAAAAATGGAGTAAACAGTTTAATTCTGATTTCTTTGGATTCAACTGTCATTCTCATGAGGGGTAAATGCCTCATTACAATTATTACAGCTGCAATTTTTGCCCGCCATTTAGACCACCCGTGTTTGTCGGTTTTATCCTCTCTTTCCCTGACAATGTTGGAATACAGACCGAGTGTAGCATTATTGACAAATATGTGTCCATTTACTTCTCCGACATCAATTTTTCTGATCCGCATTTGATCGAGCAGATGAATTGCACTCACCGGATCCTTTGGAATACCGGCATCCCGTACAAAATTGTTTTTGGTTCCGAGCGCCAGGACTAACATAGGTATATCAGTATCGGCGACATGTTTTGCACCGATACTCACGGTACCATCTCCTCCACCGATAACCAGGAGATCAATTTTCAGGGATAAGAGCCGTTCCACTTCTTTTTCGACTTCAGATCCCTCTACTACAGAAAGGCATCCCTCAGCAACCCGAATTTTCAGGCTCTGCTTTATTATTTCAAGGCGATTTTTCGCCTCTTCAGGTGACAGTGTGCCTGATGAATTGTTTATTACAGCACCGATCTTCATCTTTCCTCTCTTCAGAATGTTATGGGGGTTTATACGTAACCCATGGGGTAAAATATAAATGGCAGGACTGTGTGCAGGATAATGCCCGAATCATTTCAGATAACCGTACTTTGACCATCGATCACGCGCTCATATCGTATTTCTTTGAATACTTCTAGCGGTCTGAATTATCAGAAACGTTGATACACAATCTTCCTGGATTCAGACATTCCAGGCAGCAAGGTCTCCGCAAGCTGTAGCATCAATTTTTAGCAATAATCCAAATAGCATGAATTATACCTGGAATATATCCGAGGATCGTCAGCAGAATATTCAGCCAGAAAGCCCCGCTCAATCCCACTTCTAAAAATACGCCGACTGGCGGAAGGATAATTGCAAATATGATTTTTATAATATCCATAGGAGCATCTCTTGAATGTTTATAAAAGTTGACTGGTGTCGATAGAAAGTTTCACAAACAGAAAACGTGAACCATGAGACAACCAGTTCCAATTCAATATATCGCAGAATTTGCCTATTATAAAGCTACTGATTGAAATTCGTAAATCATGTAACAATTTCTGAATAGATGTAAAAAAGCTGAGCTATCAATACCGGTCCCGCGACGGGAAAACTCACCACGTTAACCCGCTTCCTATGTGTTAATCCCGTTCGATTTTTCCTGAGCACATTAGTCCTGTCCTGATATTTTTTTCGCAGAATTATCCTGCATATCTTTGTCCCGCTCACCGCGAATCTGCCGGAGCCGCTCCCAGCGTTTGGCTTCCAGTCCCTGGTTGCCCGGCGTGTACCAGGCCGTCTTCTTCAAAGTATCCGGCAGATACTGCTGCTCCACCCAGTGTCCGGGATAAGCATGTGGATATTTGTAGTCATCCGAGGCATTATCCGACTCCAGGTAGCGCGCTTTCTTCGCATTGGCAGTTTTGTCTCTCAAGTGACCGGGCACCGGACGCGTTCCTTTTTCCCGGTGTTCCTGTGCCACAGCGAATATGGCGCCGGTACTGTTGCTTTTTGGAGCGAGCGCGAGGTGCAAACAGGCATGGGAAAGAAAGTAGAACCCCTCGGGCATGCCGCATTTTTCAAATGCGTCGTGGGCGCTATTTACCACCGTAAGCGCATGCGGATCAGCCATTCCTACATCCTCAGAGGCAAAAATGAGCAGCCTCCGGAAGATGAAGTGTGGATCCTCCCCGCCTTCCAGCATAGCCGTCAACCAGTAAAGTGAGGCATCAGGATCGGAGCCGCGGAGTGATTTTATCATGGCCGAAGCATAATGATAGTGCTCATCACCTGCACGGTCATACCGGAGGTATCGCTTCTGGATCGACTCTTTAGCCACATCAACATCCACTCTCCTCTCCCCATCCGCATTCTCCGGACTGGTCAACACTGCCATTTCCAGAGCATTAAGGGCATGGCGGATATCACCGCCGGAATACTCGGTGAAATAATCAATGGCATCGCCGGTCACCGTGACAGCGCAGGAACCGAGCCCGCGCTCCTCATCCGTCAGGGCCCGCTCAAGCAAAAAGCGAATATCATCGGAATCAAAGGCGTGCAATTCAAACAGCTGGCACCTGGAGAGGAGCGGCCCCACCAGCGAGTAGAAAGGGTTGAGTGTTGTGGCACCAATGAGTGTAATGAGCCCGGATTCAATATGCGGAAGCAGAGCATCCTGCTGGGCCTTGTTCCATCGGTGAATTTCATCGACAAACAGAATGGTTTTTTTATGATACAGCTTTCGTTGCTCGCCGGCTTTGTGCACCACCTCCCTGAACTCCTTGACCCCGTCAAGCACGGCATTCAGGATCACAAAATCGGCATCGATTTCGCGTGAAATGACATGAGCCAGAGTCGTCTTCCCGCTGCTTGGCGGGCCGTAGAAGATCATAGATCCGATGCGGCCGCTCTCTATCATGCGCCGCAGCAGCTTGCCCTCGCCAATCAGATGCTTCTGTCCTGCAAATTCCTCCACAGAAACCGGACGCATCCGGGTAGCCAGTGGCTGAGAGCGCGAAACGCCACCCGGTCCGTCACCAGATTGCGAAGCATCAAACAAATCCATAGTATTTACACTGTGCTGCAGCGTTCCATAATCTCGATTATCCGGGTAATCTGACGGTGCCTCAATTCATAGAGCATATTCTTTCCATCACGGTAAGAAACCAGAACACCTTTGTTCTTGAGGATGCCAAGATGATGTGATGCAACCGCCTGCTCCAGATCCAGCTGCTCATGAATTTCGGATACAGAAAGCTTCTCGTGTTTTTCCAGCAGCTCTATTATCGCAATTCGGACAGGGTGCGCAATCGCCTTCAGCACAGATGCACAGCGCTCAAGCTTTTGCACCCCCGCATTAACATCAAGAGTGGGACCATTCATACATCAGTTATTTAATTATATACATATACTCGATATGAAATATATAGATAATTGACTACAATTGAAAGGCTTAAATCGTTGCGGGTTTGCGCATAACGGCACGGTCAACTGATGCCGGTGACGCTTCGCCATCTCCCTCGTTCAGCATGGGCTCCGGTATCGTTCTGTCTTTTACACATCCGACTGTCCTTGAGTCTCAAAAGCGGTAACAGCATCATGCACTTCCATGTGGGAGAGACGCTCATCATCTTCATTTTTGTAATATTTGCTTTTTTTCAGCAGGTCACGCACCGGACCATGCACTGCTGCCATCCGGAGCTGGATTCCGCTTCTGATCAGATCCTCCTCCAATGCAGCAAGCGCATGAATTCCTGTGGTATCAATAGAGTTGATGCCGGATGCATCCAGAACAACCAGTTTCAACTTTGCTCCCTTTTGCGCAACATAAGACTCAATGGTTTCTTTGAAATGATCCGCATTGGCAAAAAACAGCGGAGCGTCATAACGAAAAATCAGGACATCATCGCGCTCAGTCGCTTCGTCGAATCGGCTGAGATTGCGATATGCACGGGTTCCGGGCAGCTGTCCCAGCCGAGCGACGTGCGGCTTGCTGCTGTGAAAGATGACCATACCCAGCGAAGCGACAACCCCGGTCAGAATACCCTCTTCAATGCCCAGAAACAGCGTTACAAGAAAGGTGATGGCCATCATGGCAAAATCCTCTTTCTGTGTTTTCCAAAGGAACCGGATCTCTTTGGTGTCAATGAGTCCGAGCACAGCTGTAATGATAATGGCACCGAGCACAGCATTGGGTAGATAATAGAACAACGGCGTCAGGAATAGCAGGGTGAGTCCGATCAGCAGTGCGCTGATGATACTGGCCATGCCCGTCTTCGCCCCGGCCTGGTCATTTACAGCAGAGCGGGAGAACCCACCGGTAACCGGAAAGGCCTGCAGCAGTGAGCCCCCCAGGTTGGCCGATCCGAGCGCCACCAGCTCCTGATTTGCATCCAGTTTGTAGTTCCGGTGACGCACTTGAATGGATTTGGCCACAGCAATGGATTCCATGAAACCCACCAGTGAAATCGCAAACGCCATGGGCAGCAACCTGTATGCAACATCCGGATCAAACGCCGGGAATCCGAATGCCGGAAGACCGGATGGCACCTCGCCCATCACCCGGATACCCTGCTCGTCCCATCCCGTCACCGCCACCAGAATGATACCGGCGACAACCACAGCCAGCGCACCGGGCAGGCGTTTGTACCACTTTTTGATTGCATATATGATCGCAACCGCTCCAAAACCAAAAGCTGTGGTACCCGTATGAATTTCCATCCGGGATTCATAAACCTGCATCAGAATGGCATGGATGTGTTTGGAGCTATCGATCCGGATTCCAAGCAAGTTGTGAAGCTGGCTGAAGGCGATGATCAGAGCCGTGGCGGCGATAAAACCAGTGATTACAGGATGAGAAAGGAAATTGACCAGGAAGCCCATCCTGAGCAGTCCCATCAGCAGCTGAATCACACCGACCATAAAGGCCAGCAGGATTGCCAGCTGGATGTATTGGCTGCTGCCAGGTTCGGCAAAATCCGCAACACCAGCGGCAACAAGAAGGGAGATAACGGCAACCGGACCAACTCCCAGCTGACGTGATGTTCCCATCATCCCGTATATTATCAGCGGAACCAGTGCTGCATACAAACCGTAAACAGGCGGCAAGCCCGCAATTAGGGCATACGCCATGGCCTGCGGTATCAACATGACACCCACCGTCAGACCGGCAGCCAAATCACCCCGGAACATACCGGAATCATAGCCGGGAAGCCAGGTCAGTATGGGAAAAAAACGTTTCAACAATCTGTATAAATCCATTTAAGTATTACAAAAAAGGGCCCCGGATGGTGAATCCGGAGCCCTGGAATGTTTGTCAACAACCGGATCAGCCGGCTACTTCTTCTTTTTTGCTGAACCAGCTGTCGAACTCACCGTCCACGTAGGCCACATCGTAACCATAACGTTGTACTAGCGCTGCAGCGACGGCGGAACGTCCACCTGCCGAGCAGTGTACATAGACGGTTTTGCCCTTCGGATCAACTTCCTCGATACGCGCCAACAGACGGGTATGGGGGATGTTCTGGGCACCATCAAGGTGTCCCTCGGAGAACTCGGAGGCTTTCCGTACATCCAGAACATGCGCATCATCACCCAGCAGCTTTTCGCCGTCCTTGTCAAAGTGCAGGTGCGGTATGGCGACAGCAGCATCGTTGTCAGCCAGCCATTTTTCGTATTCCGCAACCGGAATGAAGCCCTCGATCTTTTCCAGACCGACGTTTATCAGGTCACGGACCGCATCCTCCAGATCTCCTTCATCAATCACCAGGTAGATGGGCTGCTCTTCTGTGACATAGGAGCCTGCCGTAGTATTGAACTGCTTGTCCAGCGGTGAGAAGATGGCCCCCTTCAGATGGCCGTTCATAAAATCTTCCCTGCCACGGGTGTCGATAAGAGCCACTTCGCGGTTTCCTTCGAATTCTGACAGTTTGGAAGCTTCGATTTTACCGGGGATCGGAAGTCCGCCAAGTACTTTCGGACCCATTTTGTTGTCCCGTTTCATCTGGGCGAAATACAGCGGCGGCTCGGGCTGCCCTTCCAGGATGAAGTTCACGAAGTCATCTTCCGAGGTGGCATGCTTGAGTGAAGCATTGAACTGGAGCTCATAGCCGACCGTACTTTTCGGTACCGCACCCAGGGCCTTGCCACAGGCACTTCCGGCACCGTGACCCGGCCAGATCTGCATGTATTCCGGCATGGACTTGAACTTCTCAATGGATTTGTAGAGCGTCTGCGCGGAGGGCTTCATGACATCTTTCATGCCTGCAGCCGATTCCAGGAGGTCAGGTCGGCCCACATCGCCCACAAAGACAAAGTCGCCGGTGGCAATACCCATAGGCTTGTCCGCCCCGCCGCCTTTGTCGGTTACGGCAAAGATCAGGTGCTCGGGCGTGTGCCCCGGAGTGTGGATGGCCTTGATTTCAATGTTGCCGACCATGAAGGTGAAACCATCCTTCATCAGTTCGTAGTTGTAATCGCTGCCGATCAGCCATTCGTATTTCCAGTCGGCGTCGCCTTCGTCTGAGGCATAGACTTTCACACCGCGCTCAGCCAGCTCCCGCAGTCCGGAAATATAGTCGGCATGGATATGGGTGTCCGCCGCTGCCGTAATGTTCAGTTTCTCCTTTTCAGCAATGTCGAAGTACTGCTGGACATCGCGCATGGGATCGATCACAACAGCCTCACCGGTCTTCTGACAACCGATGATATAGGCATACTGAGCAAGTTTGGGTTCGAAGATTTGACGAAAATACATGGTGTTTTCCTCTGTTTTCTTTGTGGTTTTTTATTTGAAAATCATGTGTTAATGCGGAAGACTCTCACGCATGGCACCGTATACCCAGGTTCCCGCAAGCGCTGCAAGAATAGGGATGACGAAAACGGTGATGCCGCTTCCAAGCAATGCAAACAATGGGGCGGGACAGGCACCGGTAAGCGCCCATCCAAAACCGAATAGTGTTCCGCCGATGATGTACCGCTTCTTCTGTGATGCGTCCTTGGGCGGGATGGAGATCGGTTTTCCCTCCTTGTCCTTCAAATTGAAACGTTTGATGATCTGGATGGAGATCATGCCGACAAGAATGGCGGAGCCTATAACGCCGTACATATGGAAATCCTGGAAACGGAACATTTCCTGAATGCGAAACCAGGAAATCACTTCGGATTTGGTCAGTACAAAACCGAACAGAACTCCGACCAGTAGATATTTGATGTAATTCATAGTGTTAACTGTCTTTTATTGGAATTTCTCGAAATCCCGGCAATTGATGAAAGCCGGCTAAAAAATGAGCGGGTAAAGCAGATGCGTTACGATGAGCCCGCCGATAAAAAACCCGATGACCGCTATCAGGGAAGCCAGCTGCAGGTTGGATATGCCGCTGATGGCATGACCTGAGGTGCACCCCCCGGCATACCGCGCTCCAAATCCGACCAGGAATCCACCGATAACCATCATGATGATACCCTGAACAGATCCGAGATTACTCCAGGCAAATACCTCCGAAGGTACAAATCCGGAAAAGTTGGTAAGCCCCAGTTTTTGAAGATCCGTGATTGTAGCAGCAGAAAGTGCAATCGGTTCGGGGTTCATGAAAACATAACCTCCAAGAAATCCGCCGATAAAAACGCCAAGTACAAGTACCAGATTCCACGTTCCCTCGGATTTCCAATCGTACTGAAAGAAGGAAATGTTACCGGGGACACAGGCTGCACAAGCGTGACGCAAACTTGATGAAACTCCGAACTGCTTGTTCCCCATATATAATAAAAGAGGTATGATAAGTCCGATGATCGGTCCGGCCACATACCAGGGCCAGGGTTGTGTTAACCATTCAAACATAGGTAATTTGATTTGATTGAGTTATTGACATGTTTTATAAACTGATTTCTTATTTATTGATAATATACATATATAAATAACTATATGTCAAGGTCTGGCGTTCCTTCTTCTTATATCGCTCTTATTTCATGTTTTCAAGGCACTTACAGGGGAAAATTACTATTCCTGGGGGCGGAAAGCAAAAATAATACCGCGTCTGAAGGGCATGGAAGGGATATAAAATCTCAGTTGCAGAAAATGGTGCATGCCGGGCCTGGCAGCACTAATCAGAACCCGTACTTCAGCACTTCTTTCAGGGGACGCTTACGCATGTGCTCTCTTGGCTTGTCCGGCTGCATTCTGAGAACAAACTGCGGGTAGCCTGACAATTTCAACTGCTTTTTCAACCATTCACGACAGCAATCGTTACTTATGATCGGCAGAGCCATAAGGCCGGTTTGATCCCTGTGCCGCAGCTGAATGATGATATTGCCAAGCACCTCTCCCGCACGGGTCCAGTCAAAGCGGTTATCGGAACCCGTTGTCAATATCATAAAAACATTCTCAACCGACTCCGAATCAGTTATTGCAGCACTTTTTCCATCTGACAAACCGGTTTCAAAAAAACGATCTGACATCAACACTTCATCCTCAAAGGGGATGGAAGCATCTGATGAGTCGGGACGCAGAAAAAGATTGAGGGTTTTTCGAAAGTTTTCGCTCTTGAGCTTTTCTCCGCATTTATTTCTGAGATAGGTTTGAATTTTTCGATCGGCGCTGTCATCGTGAATGATCAGGCCAATATCTTTCCGGGAAGCCATACCTGAAAGTTCATCCTGGATATATGTGTACGCATCGTTTCTGGCATGCCAATCCGTTACGCCGGATACTGCGGGCCGGTTAGTATTTTTTACCTCTCCCGTACTGGAAGTCTCAACGAATGCCACAAGATTCTCTTCTTCGAATCGGGGGAAATAGGTCACTTTTGGATGCAAGCCTCGTGCCAGGATGGCGTTCTCCAGATGAGCGATAAGGGTGCCACAGCTGGCAACCTGCAGTCTGCCTTTAGGATCAACAGGCTCGAGAGCCGGGCGCTTTTCAAGGTATACCTCTATGGTATTTCCACAAACCCTGAGTCTCCAGGGCTGGGAATTCAAAACAGACGGGGCACGCCGCGCTTCTTCAATAATATTTGAGATGAAATTTTTCATTCCTCAGGCATTACACACTGCTGCTACAGAACCAGCATATTGAGTTGAGAAGACATCACACGGATATAATTTACGTGTCAATTATTAGGTTTTTATTAATCCTGACGAGTTTCCATAACATGCAAATCAAAGAACACCGTCAGGTCATCATGAGCCCGGATAAGCCCTCGAAGCGCCGTCGGAGGCTCAATCTCATAGTCCTTCATGGAAATTTCCTTATGTCCCTTTATATGATATCTTCCCTCATCCTCCGTTCGCCCCCAGACCACCAGATCCACATGCCTGTCTACACCGGCCACATTTAGCACCCCTTCGATTTGATACGGCAGGTAGCCATCATCAAACATGGACTTATCGAGAGTATCATTCATCTGAATGCGTTCGGCATTTTCAAATTCAAATGTGATATAGTCGTATTGATCCGATTTGAGCGCTTCGTACATATCCCGGTTCATTCGCGAATGGCGGCAATCAAAACTTTTAACGGGAATCTTCAGTTGAACATGCAGGTTGGTGCGTGACGGAACATCGGTATCCCCGGTGCTTTCATAACCGGAATAGGACACATTGCTGACACTTTGCATCTCCTCCCCTGCATCCATTTGGTAACCGGCCGCCATGTCGGGGCCTGTCATATCCTGCGTATCTGCCGTACCACTCAGCGTTTCTGTCGCACCTGCATCGACATCCTGATAATCCTCAATATAAGCCGTTCCCTGAATGGAACGCGCAGCACAATCAAAGCGATGTACCGTTGAGGAACCCTCAAGCCACAACCGGCTGTCTTCATGGGTATCCAAATAGATCTGCGCCGATGAGCCATGCGGTAAAACGCAGCTCAAAAGGATTCCTGCAACAGCAATTTTTACAGGTGTAAAGAAGGAAAAGATCATGATGACGCCAAATGTAAAAGGGTACAACGGACCGGCCTGATCCACAGGACCATTGCAGGACCATTTAAGATAGCCCTGTTTATGGCCAGGTGCGGTTTTTACTACTCCATATGGAGTTCAAACGTGATCGTCATTTCATCACGTGACCGAATGGAACCAAGCATTGCTGTCGGCGGATCAATGCCAAAATCCGTCATTTTCAGATCATGAGACCCGGATACAACAAAACTGCCGGATTCATTCATTTTGATCTGGACATCATGTACGATCTCCATCTCAGCACCAGCAGCAGAGATAACACCACGGACAGTCAAAACGACTCCGGGATTATCCATCACGGCAAGTTCCTGAGCCTCAATCAGACGGTATGTAATTTCCGGATACTGATCCTTTTTCAGATATCCGTGCATATTGTTGTTCATTCTCCGGGAATCGGAATCGATATCCTCAACCGGCAGGCTGATTTCAACCTTCTCGAACCACGAAGCCTGTGCTTCAGACCAGTCGGATTCATCCATATTGCGGATCACCACCTCGCCACGGATGGTTTTTACCTTGGCTTCCCAGTCGGTCACATTGGCCGAACCGTAAATTGTCATGGTCGATGCTTCGGAAACGGTATAGGTTTGTGCCTTTGCATTCGCAGTGATTCCTGATACCAGCAACAGTAGACCAGTAACAGCCACCATTAATATTCGAGAGATCTTTCGGGGGATCATAATGTCAAAATTAGAACGGCAGGACCTTGCCGGCCCCGCCTGTTTGGATTGATTTATTCCACACATGCACCTGCCATCAGACAGTGCTGTACCGGACGTTTTATTCCGGGTCCGGGTTTTGGCAATCTTTATCAGAAGCTGATCACCGCTTCAAGCATGACTCCGCTGAACTTGCCATCTTCATATAGAGAACCGGCGGCAAATCCATCATACTCCTGAGTAACATACTCAAGTTTGGTCATCACATTTTTAGTCAGAAACCATCCACCACCAATATTAATACGGCTGATTTCGATTTCATTACCTGTTGCCTGCTCACCGGTTACGTGGTTGTACCGTCCACCGACATAAAAGTCTTCATTAGCACCAATTCTGTAAAGCAGTTCGGCACCATACTGCTGATATGATCGGGTGTCATCAGCATCGAGTGCTTTTCCGGACGAATTCTCAATAACACCAAAGAATTCAAATCCACCGAATTTGACAAATGGATTGATCATGATTGAAGTAATTTCACCGCCAATACCACGTGGAGTCAAATCGGGAGCAAAGCGACCGCTCATGCGATTATCTTCAAAAATGTCGTAGTATCTGGCACCTGCACGATCTCCTGTGTAGAGATTCGCCGATGGTGTTTGAGCAGTACTATATATGGAACCGGTCAAACGGACTCTAAGGTCCGGATTCAGCTGACGGTCAAAACCAAGTTTTCCCACAAATGACACTTTGGTCATCGGATCGGTTTTCACCGTTCTCTGGTTCAGCTTTCCATTGGTCACACCAACCATTGCTAAAAGACCATTGTGCTGATAGTAGACTTCACCAGCAACTTCAGTGGTGAAAGAGTCCATAATATAGTTTCCAACAAATGGGTTGTTCATAGCCGAAGCATTATCTGTTCTCCGAAAATGGGTATCACCGTAGTTGATCTGCATATGCCCGACTTTGATGGTTACCTTATCCATGACATTGGAAAGAAAATCTTCCCGTATGAAGTCGAGCCGGTCAACTTGCATATAGCCCCCTTTTACCCAAGCTTCTGCATGGTGACGGGATGAGAGATAGGTCCGCAAATGCATGCGCAAGCCATTGTAGAGCTGTACATCCAAATCCAGATTAGAAGTTGCAAGGTTAAAGTTGGGTGCCAAGTCATTCAATTCATCCGAAGCACCGCTCTGGGTAAGTCCCTGGAACTGCAACGTATTGGCTCCGCCGATGCGAACACGCAGTCCGTCAAATACAACATCGGTGGTTTTGGGTGACTCAAACTGGTTGAGTCCGGTCTGGTCATTTGGAGTATGATACTGCAACGGACCCATAAATTGCGCTTTCGCGCCGGTCACAGAAAAGGTAACTGCAACTAACAGGAGTAATAGCTTTTTCATTATAATACTTTATTAAAATTAATAAATTTGGTTTTAGTTAACCTGATTCCCCAACGTGTTTCATGACAGGAGGTGACACCGCCTGCCTTGAGCCTGCTTAATCTTAATCAGGACAGTGTTAACTTCCGGAATTTGCCGGTTTCAGGTAATAGGCATTCCCCTGAAATTTCTATAGGACATTTCCCCACGCGGGTTGTAAGGAATTCCCCTACAGCTCTTTCTCCCTGACCCATTGCATCGCCATCCGCAGCAATTGTGAACCATCTGCAAAGTTGAGCTTCTCTCTGATTCTTGATTTGTAGGTATCCACCGTTTTGGATGAAATGTGCATTCGTTGTGCGATCTCCTTTGTTGGCCTGCCCTTTCCGATCATTCGGAACACATCAAGTTCCCTGTCACTTAGAAGTTCATACGGTGACTTCTCTCCTGTATTGCTGCCGCCTGTCAGGTTCATCAGCAATTTATTGCTTACCTGTTCACTAAGATAAACTCCACCGGCAGCGATCTTCCTCACGGCCTCGGCAATCTGTTCACCGGCATGAATTTTCATGATATAGCCTTGTGCTCCCGCCCTTACGGCACGCTCGGCAAAGAGTTCCTCATCGTGGCGGGAGACCACCAGAACCTTAAGATCATCACGCTTTGCCCGCAGCACTTTGATGAGTTCAAGTCCGCTCATTCCGGGCAGGGAAATATCGACAATAGCCACGTCGGGCCTGGTCTTTTCCACCAGATCAATCGCTTCCTCGGCAGTTGATGCCATGCCTGTAACCTCGATACCGGTTTCAGCCTTGAGAGTCATTTCCATACCCTTCTGCATCAAAGGATGATCTTCAACGATATTTACTGTAATTGCCATTAATCTGAGATTTGATGCCCCATTCTGTGTCATTTTTTGCGGTATCAGCCGGCATCTGTCAGCCGGCTTCTGAATGATACATCGCTTCGGTTCTTGGGAGGATGCAGTACAATTCCGCACCACCATCTTCCATATTCCGGACATCCAGGTTTGCCCCGATCAGCTGCGCGCGAAATTGCATGATGTCCATTCCGGATCCCTTTTTGTCATGCCAGTTGCCGGCAAACCCCTTCCCATTGTCAAAAACCCGAAGGCTGGCAAATTCCTCATTGGAGTAAAGCTCAAGGCTCACTTTGCTTGCCCGGCCATGTTTTACGGCGTTGCTTATCGCTTCCTGGGCAATTCGGAACAAATGCTCCACCACCGATGAATCATGAAAAACAGGCGGATTTTCTTCCCTGAATGTACAGCTGATTCCAAAAAGACGCTCTGCATTGGCGGCAAGTCGTTCCATGGAGGTTACCAGTCCACGAACCTCAAAGTCAACCGGCAGCAATCCTCTTGAAAGGTTTTTCGCATATTCATCCGCCTCCCTGATCAGCCTGGTAATCTCGGCAGCCTGATCAGCAAGCCCGGAATGCTCCCTTTCCAGTTTTTTTCTGAGGCTTTGGCTCATCAACCCAATTCCCGTGAGCATCTGTCCCAGACCATCGTGAAGGTCCTGACCAATCCTGCGCCGTTCATGATCGCTGATTTTAAGCACTTCCTGCTCCAGTCTTCGCTGATCGGATATATCACGCACAATACCGGTAAAATGGCGCACATTGCCTATATAGATCTCGCTTACGGCAAGATAGAGCGGGAATGTCTTGCCATCTTTTCGCAAGCCGGTCATCTCCCTTCCGCTTCCGATTATCTTCTTTGTGCCCGTTGCCTTATAGTTGTGCATGTAGCTGTTATGCTCTCTGCGATACGGCTCCGGCATGAGCATGCTGATGTTTTTTCCGAGAACTTCCTCCTCCGCGTAGCCGAAAATATGCTGTGCAGCCTGATTGAAAAGTGTGATCTGCCCTTTTGTATCAATCGTGATAATACCGTCCACCGCAGTATCCAGAATGGCCAGCGATCGCGCTTCGCTCTCCCTGAGCTCGCTCTCGTTTTCATCCCTTGAAAGAGCACCCGCCAGCATATTGGACACCGTTTTCAGGAACTCCTTCTCGTGCTTGCTGTAGTGCCGGGGTTTCATGTGATACACCGCAATAATTCCCCTGGGACCGTTCTCTCCGGGTATGCTGACACTCATACCGGATCGAAAATCCGAAAAGCATTCCCTGTCCGGAGGGAAAAAATGATCCGATCGGACGTAATCTTCTACGGTAATGACTTCCGCAGCATCCAGCGTGACCTCAAACTGCTTATTGACCGGCCAGTTAGTCGACTCAAGACATTCCGGATCACAAAGCCCACATGCCGAATACAACAGGTAGGAGTTGCTTTTTTGCTGCTTATCCAGCACCAGACACCCTTTCAGCTGCAGGACATCTGTGATCAATCCGGAGAGCAAGTCATAAAGTCTCTGTGATTTTTCACCTCGCAGAAAAAAATCCGCAAGCGTGGCTGTCGCTTTCATCTGACGGATCAGAAAAGCGGCATCAGATGCATCTGTTACCGAATCTTGCGGAGGCTCTGTCGTGCTCTTCATGGGCTAAACGTGACGACACGTTATCTGAAAATTCCTGCCGGATACTAGATGATACAGTGCAACAATATGAGAACGGAACATTCAATAAATCAATGACGAACTGTGTTCCCCAAAAAAAAGCACCGCCTGATCCTGATGGCAGACGGCGCCTTTCTGTTATTCTGTATCAGAGGAACGCTGGTATTCAACGCACTGGCATTACTGCGACAAGCGGAACGTTATGGGCAGCGAGTAGCGCACACGCACGGCTCGGCCTCTCTGACGTCCCGGAGTGAATTGAACCTTCTTCACGGCTTCAATAGCAGCTTCGTCACAGCCGCCGCCAATGCCGCGGACAACAACCGGATCAACCACATTGCCCTCCTCGTCGATGATAAACTGCACCACAACCCGTCCTTCGATACCGGCTTTGCGAGCAATTTCCGGGTAGCGGAGGTGTTCGTAGATGGCCTGCATCCCGCCGATAAGCTCCGGCATATCCTCAACTATCGTAAACACTTCCGGTTCTTCCTCCTCCTCATCATCGGCCGGCGGAGGCGGAGGTGGCATATCCATGGGAGCATCAAGATCAATTTCCGTATCCAGATCAAAGAACTGGTCTTCAATTATCTCGTCATCCGGCACCGGTTCGGGTGATGGAGGTCGGGGCGGAGGCGGAGGGGTGACTTCCTGCTCGGTCTGGATGATTTCCTCCATCTCGATGATTTCCTGCTCTTCTTCAGTGATCTGAAACTCACCGCTGGCCTGGAGATTGATCCGGAACAAGGTGATCAGCAGGACAAGGGTGACGATAAAACCAATCTGCAGATTGATCATGTAGTATTTATGCAGATTTGCTTTTGGTTTTTTTCGCTCTAAAATACTCATGTTTTTTGCTCCCTGGCTTTCAACAGAAAAACCATCTTTTTTTTCAATTCTGGTAAAGGTCTACAGCATGATTTGGCAGTCGGAGATAAAAAATACAAAATTTGAACTGAAGGTCCTTCATATTTTTTGGAATCGCTTTCATATGATGAAAAAAAAGTTTTCCTGCTCCTTCTATTGGCTCTCTACTGCCTGTAATGACTGTCTTAACAATTCTGCCATGTACTGTCATTACAATGCTCACAACAAAAACGTGTCAATATCCAATTTCGTCTCCGGATGTAAAGGGAAAATGAACACATCCTGACGATATCAAATATTTAAATGTTATACTCGTATAATTAGACAAAGTTACACTTTGACCTGCATATCGGCACAAAGATGAATAACCCCCTTGACCTCGTAACGAAATACAGCAGACAGGCCCCCAGGTATACCTCTTATCCGCCTGCTCCCCATTTCCGTGAAATGGAGGATCACGGTCCTGCTATCGAACTTATTGAAAAGCGCAATACCAAACCGCGGTCGCTGTCAATTTACATACACATCCCGTTCTGTGCCTCCCTTTGCTGGTACTGCGGCTGCACCAAGGTAATCACCCGGCGTGCGGGAGACAGTACCTCCTATCTCAGGCGCCTGTTCAGTGAAATGGAAACCCTGCAGCGCCAGCTCAATCCCGGCAACCGGGTTGTTCAACTTCATTTCGGCGGCGGAACCCCTACATTCCTGAGTCCGGATGAACTCCGTGAGACAGGAAAAAAAATTCGGTCCCTGTTCAGATGCGAAGACGATATGGAATTCGCCGTTGAAATCGATCCGAGACGCCTGACGCAAGACCATGTTGCCGCACTTGCTGAAACCGGTTGCACCCGGGCCTCCATCGGCATCCAGGATATTCGCGAGGATGTTCAGAAAGCCATCAACCGAATCCAGCCCATGGAAATCAACAAGCGCATGGTTGGATGGCTGCGCGATGCCGGCATACATAAAATTAATGTTGATCTGATCTACGGCCTGCCGCTGCAGAGCCGCGACAGTTTTGAAACCACGCTTGATGAAGTCAAAGTGCTGGATCCCGATCGTTTCGCCATTTTCAATTATGCACACATCCCATGGATGATGCCATCACAAAAACTGATGGACCGTCATCCCATGCCAAGTCCGCATGAAAAATTCGCTATGCTGGAAATGATGATCGACAATCTGACCCGATCCGGATATGCCTACATCGGAATGGATCATTTTGCCAAAACCGGCGATGAGCTGACTATAGCCCGGAAAAACGGCACTCTGCAGCGCAACTTCCAGGGCTACAGCACCCGTGCTGACACGGATATCTACGGTTTCGGCATGTCCTCAATCTCACAGATCGGCGAAGGCTATCTGCAGTCGGTCAAGGATCTTGATGAGTATTATCGACGCATCGATGACGCACGACACCCCTGGTTCCGGCACTATTATCTGACCGATGACGACCGGATCAGGCGCCACACCATCATGCGGCTGATGTGTGACCTTCACCTGGATTTATCCTCCGTCGACAGCCACTGGGGTATTGACTCCCGAACCTACTTCGGGGATGCCTTTGCTCCACTGGAAGAGATGGCCGATGACGGGCTCATCCAATGGACAACCAGCGGTTTCCGTGTTACTGACACCGGACGGTTGTTTCTTCGCAACATCGCTACCGCCTTTGATGCGTACTATTCCGATCCGGAAAAACAGGGCAGATACTCAAAAACCGTCTAAACCTTTGCAGATCGGATTGTATTTAATCTGAAAATATCTGTTATTTCTGGCATCACATTTTAAAACCATAATGACTTCCTATGGAAAACCCCCGAATCCTTGTCCCGACCGATTTATCAGACCTCAGTCTGGTTGCTTTTGAATCGGCCAATTACCTGGCGGATGTCCTCGACGGCAGCATACTTCCTTTGTATGTTTATCAGCCTGAAAGCGAAAGCGGCAGTTTCCCTATGCCCCCGAAACCTGTACGTCAGATTAAAGAACTGGAAAAGGAGCTGGAGGCAAAAGTACTGCACTACGCCGATGAGGACAACCTGGAGCCGGTTGTGGTCCGGAAGGGCAAACCCTGGAAGGTTATAGTTGAAGAATCGCAGGACGCAGATATCGTGGTCATGTCCTCTCACGGACGATCCGGCTTCTCACGGCTTTTTTTGGGGTCCGTAACTGAACGAGTGGTCCGTTTCAGTAATGCTCCCGTGCTGCTGGTGGAGAAGGAATCGAAAATCAAACCGCTCACGGAAATACTGCTGACCACCGATTTCTCCAACAATTCACTGGAGGCTTTTGACTATGCGAGGGCTATTGTCAAGAAAACCTACGCTCATATCCACCTGGTGCATCTTGTCAATCTCTCGCAGTTCACCAGGATCAGCTCATTTGAAGATCATATTGCCGGGCTTCAGGAGCGTCTTGACAAATGGGTCGACGAGCATCTGGAGGATATAAGGGACAAGGTAACGGCAGAAGTACTCCCCGTAAAATCATCCGTTCACGAAGCCATCGTTCTTCTGACCAATAAAAAGAAATACAACCTGGTTGTGATGTCCACACTGGGATATTCCGGTCTGAATTACCTGAGACTGGGAAGCACCGCCGCCAACGTGCTGCGGCTGGTGAAAACAGCGGTACTCAGTATAAACCCGAAAATGGACGATCCCATAGGCAAAGAACACGGCGAGTTATAACATACCATGTTCATGTGATTTTTTTCGGTCACTGCCTTCGATTCCAATCACTTAACCGGAACCATGGAATTCTCATCCTCTGCCCAACACCCGGAAAAACTGCGTGCTTTTACCAAATATCTGATTCGGGACATGAAAGCGCTTGAACAGATGCTCGCCGATGATCTGTTTGAAAAAGACACCAAGCGTATTGGCGCCGAGCAGGAGCTGTTCATTATTGACCGCGCAAGCCGTCCACATCCGATCAATACGAAAATCGTGGAGGCCATTGATGACCCCCGTTTTACCTATGAACTGGCCCGTTTCAACCTTGAATTCAATCTCGATCCGCTTGCATTCGAAGGAAAATGCCTTCATGATCTGGAGACCCAGCTGAATAACGGCATAAACAAGGTTCGGGAGGTCGCTGAAAAGTACGAAGGGGATATTATCCTCATTGGGTCTCTCACGACCATAAAGAAATCGGATCTGGGCATGGATAACCTGACACCCAAGTCACGCTATTACATGCTGAATGATGCCCTTACCCGGGTCAGAGGCGCCGAGCATGAGCTGAAGATCAAAGGAGCAGATGAGCTCCATGTAAAACATGATTCGGTGATGATGGAGTCATGCAACACCAGCTTCCAGATTCATTTCCAGGTTTCACAGGATGATTTCGCCCGTCTCCATAACATTGCTCAGCTGGTGACCTCACCGGTTCTGGCCGCCGCCGCCAACTCTCCATTCCTGTTCGGCAAGCAGCTGCTCCATGAAACACGGATCGCCGTCTTCCAGCAGTCCATCGACAACCGTAGGGCCCAGGATTTCGTCCATGATCGCAAACCACGCGTGCAATTTGGTTCACAGTGGGTTCATGAATCCGTGATGGAGATCTTCCAGGAAGATATCACCCGGTTCCGGGTGCTTTTTGCCATAAACGACATTGAAGATCCGTTTGAGGCACTGGACAAAGGCCGGACTCCAAAACTCGAGGCGCTGCAGCTGTTCAACGGAACCATCTACCGGTGGAACCGTCCATGCTACGGGATCACCGGAGGCAAACCGCACCTTCGAATTGAAAACAGAGTCCTCCCGTCCGGTCCATCTGTGATCGACGAGGTAGCCAATGCGGCATTCTGGTTGGGATTGATGGCCGGAGTTTCCTCACAATACAGCGATGTTACCAAGCTGATTCCGTTCAAGGAAGTGGAAAGCAATTTTCTGAGCACAGCCAGGCGCGGCCTCCATTCGCAGATCAAATGGCTGGATGGCAACACCCATCCTGTACAGGACCTAATTATGAACGAACTTGTTCCACTCGCAAAGGAGGGGCTGCGACTGCATAACCTGGAACAGGATGATATCGACAAGTACCTGGACATCATCTTCCAACGCACCAGAAAGCGACGAAACGGAGCCATATGGCAGCTCGACTCCTTCAACCAGCTCGATGACATCTGGAACAGAAATGAAAAAATGACGGCACTGGCCGATTCCACACTGAAAAATCAGAAATCCGGAAAACCGGTGCACCTGTGGCCCAAAGCAACCGTATTGCGAAAAAACCGATGGGAAAAAGCTTTTTCGACGGTCGGTCAGTTCATGACCACAGATATTTACACACTGAAAGAAGATGATATCATAGATCTGGCCGCCAATGTCATGGAGTGGAAAAGCATCAAGCACATACCCGTGGAAAACGATGAACACCAGCTGGTCGGGATGGTTACCTATCGCTCCATGATCAGCACCCTTAACAACATTATCGCTAGAAACCTGGACCACACCAATGTTTCGGTCAGTGACATCATGGACCGGGAGGTTATTACCGTCACACCCGAAACTACATCGGTCGATGCCATCATCCTAATGCAAAACAACGATATTTCCAGTCTGCCAGTCGTAGAAAATGGAAAGCTGGTGGGGATCGTTACCGAGTACGACTTCACCCGCATCGCCGGTGAACTTCTCAAAGACCGGCTGAAAAAACGATAGTTGTGAGCTTTCCTGGAGGAGTTTCTAGAATGCCGTTGTGTCCCGTGGTCGTATTTGCCGCACCAGGCGTGGGTTCATCAAAGAAATACCAGGTATCGAATTCATCCGGTTTCCGGCCGATGCTGATATCGGTCGGGATTTTCGTCGGTGGGAGCTCGTCCAACCGGGTTCCGTTGTAATCCGTAAGGATCACTTCCTCTCCGGCCTCTGCGATGCTGAAGTTGGTATGCATTTCGGATTCAGGATCCCTGCGATTCTTTCCG
>SLKA01000076.1 GCA_007134845.1 Balneolales bacterium | reverse complement strand
TGCTTTTATAAAAGTGTTTGACAATATCCGCAAATATGATCCGAAACGACCTTTCAAACCATGGCTGCGAAAAATCATAGTCAATACGGCTATTGATCACTATCACCGTGAAAAAAAATATAATAAGGAGTTCATAAATCTGGAATTATTGGATAAAAACCTTGAAGAAAATGAATCGATCATAAGCGGGATCTCATATGATGAAATTGTAGAAATGATAAGGCAGCTGAGCCCTGCGTACCGGGCGGTATTCAATCTGCATGTCATTGAGGGATACTCGCATGAGGAGATCGCTGAGTTGCTGGATATTTCGGCAGGCACATCCAAATCCAATCTTGCAAAAGCAAAAAGAAACCTTCGGGTCATACTGAAAAAAAACCTGATATAACGCACAATCATGCCTGAAAAAAATAAAAATACAGATCCACTGGAAAGGTTTTTCCAAAAAAGTGCGGAGGAATATCATATTCCTTATCGGGAGGAGGATTGGCTGGCTCTTGAAAAAAAACTTGATGTACTTCACGCACAGCGCACCTACAAAAAGCGTCTGCGATGGCTGGCCGCTGCATCGATGCTGGTTATCTCGTTGCTGGCTTGGAACATAATTGAAAACCGGGCCAGAATTAACTCATTGATGGATCAGTTGGCTGAAACCGAAATGTACGATCCCGGTCACGAGCCGGACCACCTGCCGGAGTTTCTGTTACTTCCCGAACTTGAGCGCGCTCCTGATATCGAGCCTGAGCCATTACCTGAAATGCCATCGCAAATTGTATCACGACCGGATGTATTACCGGATCCGGATTTGGGATCAGCGCACCCCGGTGGGATGGATACCGGGATTCCCGGTATTGCAGCCATTTCACCGATTGGCGTGAAGGTTCTCGAAGTGCCGGTGATGGGTGGATTATCATCATATGCTGCTATGAGTCCATCGGCCGCAATTGGCAGAATGAAACCGTATGAGGCATATCATTTTACGGATGATGTGAATATCATTGCCGGCAGGGATCACCGGACAACAGGGTTTGAAGCCGGCATACTGATGTCACCAAATCTCACGACTGCAGGCTCCATGTTTAATTCTTATGAAACCGGCTATAATATTGGAATTTCACTGGCATACCGGTTCACGTCAAGGCTTGCAGTATCAACAGGAATGGTTTATTCCAATGTCAGTTACTCGGCATCAGAAAAGGACTATAACCTTCCAGCCGACTATCTTCAGGGGAGCGCTCTCAGAGAGATGAGAGGGGAATGCCGGATTCTTGAGTTGCCGGTTTCATTGCAATTTCGCATGGTTGATTTCAACCAGTCTCGCATTTATGCCACCGCCGGCATCTCAACATATATCATGCTTGGGGAGAAATATGAATTTCATCTGGAAGGATATGAAGGATATAATGAAGCACCCGGATCTGTTGCTTACAGAAATGTGCGGTCCGGTTCGAGACACTGGTTGAGCAATGCCGGTTTATCAATCGGCTATGAACGGGATGTAGTTCAGAACTGGAGTATGAGGGTAGAGCCTTACGTGCGCATTCCGATCAATGAAGTCGGATGGAGCAATGTAAAGCTGTTCTCAGTCGGAACATTTATCTCGGTTAATTATCGCCTGTAGATCCGGTAGCTGTTCCGCTTAAAAAAATTGCAATGGACTCAATAGACTAAAGTCTGCGGATGGCAATATTGCGGAACTGAACCAGTGACGGAGAACTTGTCCATTCCCCATCCACTTTGCGTCCGTGATGTTGCAGCGCTATCGGGCCGCGCTCATCCACACCCGGAAGCTGTGCGTTCTCAATTACAATGTGTCCGTTGAGCTCGACCGTAAGAAGGTCACCCACCATGGTAATCTCAAAGGTGTTCCATTCCCCGATGTGATTATCAGCAAACACACTGGGCGTTACACCTGCCACCACTTCCGGAGGCATATCGGGATCGGTTCGGTATCCCCATACCTCTCCGGATCCAACCGGCCAGCACCAGATGTTAACTTGGGATTTGGAGGAGCCTCTCAGATAGACTCCCGAGTCTGAATCGGGAACGGAGATGCTAATGATTTCACCGCTGGCGTCACGCTGATAGGTGCCATCGGGGCGGATAATCCGGGCATTGTGATTGACAAAGGGGGTTTCTGTGATGCGCCAGTCAAGCCGCAGCACAAAATCCCCGAACTCCTCTTCGCTCCAAAGGTTTTTGTCATCAGGTGCCTCGCTGAGGGCATCGTAATCAATGACCCCATCAACAACACGCCAATGTCCGCCATCGCCTTCTGGTATAATCCAACCGGTCAGATCCTTGCCATTGAACAGGGAGATAAAGTCATCATCTCCGTCAGATTTAGATTCTGATTTGGATTCGGTTTGACTGCAACCGGGCATGGTGAAAAGCAGGGCGACAAGAAACAGGGCAGTTGTCTGAAAGAATCGGTCTGTAACATGGTTTGAGATCATGAGTATGAGATCAAAGGTATTGAAGTAGTGATGTCACAGGATTTTCATTTCCACCGGATCCCAGTGGATGATTTTCTGTGAGAAGTAACTGTCATTGGAGAGCAGTGCGGGAGCGGCGGCACGAAGTGCTACAGTCCCGTTTTGATATACCGGATCACCGTCGCGGATCGAAGCAAAGAAGTTCTCGAAGTGGTGACTGCGGGAATTATATCCCTCTGGTGATCGGTAGATGAATTCCGAAGGAGGAATCACGCTTGGCGGCGGGGGTGGATAGTTTTCGCGGTGGTACTCCATGAATGCTTCTCTTGTCTGTCCGCTGAAATCGTCAACGGTCACCGGCGGACGTTTGTCCATGGTTGCCTTGCGAAGGGTTACGTTGGTCCAGTCCACCACAATTTCGCCCTCGCTGCCCACGAATCGGATGGTAACACCGCCGCCCGAACCATCAATGAAATTCACCCGAAGGGCCAGGTTAAACGCCGGATGAGATCCGGTTTCCGGATAATCCAGCATACCCAGCATCACATCGGGCACGTCCCTTCCATCATCCCAAAACCGCAATCCCCCGGTGGAAAAAATGGTTGAGGGGCCGTATGAGTCGGTCACCAGGTGCACCGCGGAAAGCAGGTGCACAAACAGATCACCCGAGGAGCCGGTTCCAAAATCCCGGTAGTTTCGCCAGCGGAAAAATTGTTTGGGATCAAATTCACGGTGGGGCAGATCCCGGAGATAGGTATCCCAGTTAACGTCATCGGCCGTAACGCCCGGAGGGATCGAATACTGCCAGGCTCCCTCAGCCGAATAGCGGTCAAAATTTCCTTCAACTAGAACCAGTTTGCCGATTTCTCCGGCTCGCACCATCTCCTGCGCTTTGAGATAGAGGATGTCGCTGGTAAGCTGGCTGCCGACCTGCAGCACATTTCCGGTCTTTTTTTCGGCATCTATAACCGCATAAGCCTGATTTACATGCTGAACCATAGGTTTTTCAAGAAAAACAGCTTTGCCCGCATTCAGGGCGTCTATGGCCTGAATATCATGCCAGTGATCGGTTGTGGATATGATTACGGCATCCACATCCGGACGCGCGAGGATTTCACGGTAATCGTTTGTTGTGAAAACCTCATCGCCCCATAGTTCCCTGCAACGTTCAAGGCGGCTGTGATACAAGTCGCAGGCGGCCACCATTTTGATGCCCGGAAGTTCTGTTGCGGTCGCTCCGTTCACCTGCCCTATCCATCCCGCTCCGATCAGCGCGATTTGAATCTGGTCATTTGGTGTGAATGTTCCGCTTTCTTTTTCATAGGCCAGTGTTTCTGCGGCACTTTTTGCCCGTGTGCTGATATAGGGAAATCCTGCCAGTGCGGTGGTGGCCAGGCTCATTTTGGTTAAAAACGACTTGCGATTCATGGCGGTACCAGTAGATTACAGAGTTGGATTTATTGAGTTGGGTTTATCAATGATGTTTTCAAGTTGATGCGGATGTTGCTCATATCAGCGGTTCATCGCCGGGGTTACGATCAGTTTTTTGAACTCCACCGGACCATGATCACCCTGAATCATGACCGGCCCCGGCAGGCCTTCATTGCTGTCCAGCGCTCCACCCGTTGTTCCGGGTATCGGACGGTTGATGATGATGGCAACGCCGTTAAGCACAACGGTGACATACCGTCCGACAAGAGTCACGTCCATAGTCTGCCACTCGCCGGCCTTCCTGGCGGCGTTAACCGAGGGCTCGATAAAGCCGTATATCCCGCCCAGGATCAAGTTGCTAGGTGGCTCACCGTAGTTATCCATGATCTGAACCTCATAACGACCGCGCAGATAGATACCGCTGTTGCTTCCTTCGGGATAGCGGAAAGTGGCGTGAATTTTGAAGTCGTCAAAGGTCTCTTTGGAGACCAGGTTTCCCCCGGTATCCTCATTGACCAGGATTCCATCCACCATCTTGAAACGGTTGTTTTCAGGAATGATCCAGCGTGACATGTCATCATCAAGCAGGCTGTGGGGGTCTCCCCAGACCGGTGGTGATTCCCGTACCAGATCCGGTGCGCGTACCCCGGTCCAGTTGAGACGCTCTTCACCAATCTTTATCGTACCTTCCAGCATATCCCCCTTCAGCTGGAAAGAAAACTTCAAATCACTGCCGGGATCTTTCCATTGGGGCGGGATTGCGAAGGAATACGTTCCGGTTTCCGCGGCATATGTAATATGCGAAACCGGACGTGCGCTGCCCTCATAACCGACAAAGGATCCCGTTAGCGTTTGAAAGCCGGAACCCGTGATTTCGAGCCAACCTGGGTAGCTGCCGTCATCCATTTCAATGGTCAGGTTCCATCTGCCGATGGCTTCTGCGCCGGGCATGGATGATTGCGCCGGCAGGCTGCCAGAAAAGAGCAGAATCAGAATCAGTGAGACGGGCAGATTCTTCATGATCATCAGTCTTGCGTTTTGAGGGGTGGATTGTACGATATTTTTGTAGTCATGAGCAGCTTTCCATTCAATGACGGATACGGAATGCACCAGATAAGAAGAAGTTTTTTGCCACTGCTGCTTCAGAAAGAAAAACCGGCTAAAATTGAGAGAACCCGGTTTTTGGAGCCGGTTTCCTCAAAAATGTCAGTGAGTCCGTATGAGTAACGGATCTGGACACTCATGGTTGCGGGCATCAGTTTGAAGTCGGCTCCGACTCCCATGGTCAGGCCGAAATCAACAGACTCCACCTCGTCGCTGATGTCAACGGTCCCGGAAAGCCCGTTGGTGGTGGTCTCCTGTTCGGCATTGAGTATGAAGGCGGCGTAGGGCCCTGCGACAAAGTATGGGCTTAAAGGGCCGGGAGGGCCTAACATCACCTTTGCAAGGACGGGAATTTTCAGATAATCAAGCTTTGTGGTTCCTTCCAGGTCCAGGAGCGTGCTTTTCAGGGTGGTACCCTGCTGGGAATAGTATAAACCGGTTTCCAGTCCGACAGGTAACATGGGAAAACCAATATTGAGCGCGGCACCGATCGTGAAGCCGGTTCTCGGGTCATTATCGTCAAAATCGTCGAAACTGATGTTGGCGATATTCACCCCGCCTTTGATGCCGAAATTGACCAGTCCCTGGGCCTGGGTGGCTCCCGGCGCTACGGAGAAAAGAAACAGGCCGGCAAGAATAACGGATAGCGTAATCTTTTTCATAGTCTGAGGATTTTAGGATTGGGGGATGTTGGTTTTACATGTGACTGGCATCAAGTGAGAATTTAAACCATATCGTCACGGTCAGCCGTCACTCAGGATACATCATTGCCACGATTATGGCAAGGGCAATCTGGTTCAGCCAATGGATCGAATTCACCTGTTTCGGTTTAATAAAGGCAATTACTTCAAGTCAATCTCTTATACCTAAATCAAAAAATAAATCGCTTGGATGGAAGAGTGATAAGCGATCTCTGTTAGAGATATGCTCCGATCGTTTTTGCAGTCAACCACCCGTGAATTTTGTGCCACAGTGGACGGTTCTGCCACTCTTGCAGGGTGATGCGCTGTGATGAAACCAGGTCGCTGTCGAAATGTTCCGACATTTTCAGGGCGAATTCGCGGTCAAGGATGTTGACATTCGCCTCATCATTGAGCCGGAATGACCGGTTGTCGAAATTGGTGGATCCTATCGTTACGAAGTATTCATCCACAATCATCAACTTGGCATGATACATGGCCGGCTGGTACTCGTGGATTTCGATTCCTGCTTCAAGCAGATCGCCCCAGAGCGTGTGGGATGCTCGTCTTACATAGTTCTGGTCGATTTTGTCACCTGGCATAAGCATTGTGATACTGACATTTCGTTCCGCGGCATCAATGAGTGCTGCAATAAACTCTTTGTCCGGAAAAAAGTAAGCCGAACCGATCCGGATGGATTCACTGGCGGACGAAATGGCGTGAAGCAGCATTTTGCGCACTCTTTTCTGTCCTTCGCGGGGATGACTGCTGCTAACCTGCATGAGCATGGTCCCGGTGGTGTCTGGCTGCGGGTAATATTGTTCGCCCACAAGAAGCTCTCCGCGTGAAGAGACCCAGTTCTCGGAAAAAGCCCCCTGTATTTCATTGACAATGGGTCCGGTAATGCGAAGATGATAATCCTTGTAACCCCCGTCATCGATATCCGGCATCCATGGATCGGCAGTGTTCACACCGCCGGTATATGCTGTCTTGCCGTCAATGACCAACAACTTTCGGTGTGTTCGATGATTGAATCGGGCAATCTGGTACCATGACGGTTTTCGCCACCGCACCACGTTGACCCCCGCATCCCGCATGATGTCAAGCTGCTCGTTTGTTGCATGGGCGGAGCCGATGTAGTCCATGACAAAATGGACACTGACTTTCCTTTCAGCTGCTTCAGCAAGAGCCACCGCAAATGGATCAGCAACTTCATCACCATAAAACATGAACGTCTCCTTTGTAATGCTGTTTTCTGCTCCCCTGATATCATCAAGCATGGAGGCGAAGACCTCTTTTCCACGAGGAAGTATTTCAATATGATTGCCATCCACCCACTGGCGGCCGGCAATGATTCCGCTGACCCGTCTGAATTCCGGATCGGTGACGCTGTAGGTGCTCTGGATCGGTTTTGTGACGCGTTTCTCTTTGGGTGTTGCATTGAAAAACAGAAGAGTGCCGAGCAGAAACAGGGCGAACAGCCCCAGAACGGAGACGACGATCATTTTGATGCTGAATTTTATCATCGCTGTATATTCGGTTAGGAGGTGTCAGGGTCCGGGTAAGATAGCATCAACGCGTAATAACTGCCAGAACACAGTTTCTTAGCCAGTTTAGTGCTTCTGGAGGTAATCCCTCACCGATTTTCCGTGTGGTTTCGTGAAAGATCCGGATACGCTCCCGGCCGAGCAGCAGATGTTTTTTTGTTCATGGATCTCGGTACATCTTGTAGTCATACCGCTTATCCCGTTTGTTATAACTCAGTGTAAAACTGGTAATGAACAAAGAAAGATGTCATCCCGAATCCAACATTTTCTGAAGCCCATTCGCCATCTGTGGGAGATATCAATGGCAAGAACCTTTTCGGCTGTAGTGCTGGTATTGTTGCTGTTGCTGGTTTTGTTCTCCCTTCGAATCCTGCACAGTGTTCCCGATTACTCCGAGCTTTCCGGCATCCGGCACCAACAAGCTTCATCGGTTTACACTTCGGATGGTGTGCTGCTGGGACGTTATTATGTACAGAACCGGGACGAGATCAATCTGGAGGAAGTACCTGTACATTTTCTGGATGCGTTACTGGCTATTGAGGATATCCGCTTCCACAAGCATCGGGGAATTGATTACAGAGCCCTTGGGCGGGTGCTTGTACGGACACTTCTGCTGCGGCAGGAAGCCGGTGGCGGGAGTACGATTACGCAGCAGCTGGCAAAGAATCTGTACCCGAGAGGGAATTCAGGGGCGCAGGGCATCGTATCCAGTAAATTTCGGGAAATGATTATTGCCCGCCGTTTGGAGCGCATATACAGCAAGGAGGAGATTCTTGAACTATACGTGAATACGGTATCCTTCGGCGAGAATACCTGGGGCATACGTACCGCATCCGAACGGTTTTTCAATACGACTCCCGACAGCCTGGAGCTGCACCAGGCGGCCACGCTGGTCGGTATGCTTCGGGCAACTACGTGGTATAATCCGCGGCGCAATCCGGAAAATGCGCGTCAGCGGCGGAATCTGGTCTTGTGGCAGATGGAGCGTTACGGTATGATTGATGCCGCTGCCTATGAGGAGGCACGGGAGCGGCCGCTCGAATTGGATTACAACCGGCAGAGCTACACCAGTGGGACGGCACCACATTTTCGCGCCCATCTGAGAACTCAGCTTCAACACATCCTTGCTACGCATCGGGCAATGGACGGGAAGAGGTACAACCTGTCTACCGATGGACTTGTGATAGAAACCACGCTCGACTCGAGGATTCAGTCCGCTGCGGAGTATGCTGTAGAAACACATTTGTCTTTTCTGCAGGCCGCATTTGACCGACATCGGAATTATGAGCCGGTATTTGGTGAGGAGCACCCCCTGGTACAGCGCGCCTGGCAAAACTCCGACCGCTATCAAAGCATGGTTCAAGCCGGTATCAGCAAAGAACAGATTGCCGAAACACTGGACATGCCGGTGCCGATGGAGTTGTTTACATGGGATGGCGTGAATAGTGTTACGGCATCTCCCCGCGACTCCATCCGCCACTATCTCTCATTTCTGAATGCGGGTTTTTTAGCCATGGATCCGGTCAGCGGGGATGTCATGGCCTGGGTGGGCGGCATTCCCCACCAAAATTTTCAGTATGACCATGTGCGTTCCCGGCGGCAGACCGGATCCGCATTCAAACCGATCGTCTATGCAGCGGCGCTTGAAACGGGCACGGAGCCCTGTGATTACCGGCGAAATTTGCTCTCGACCTATGTCGCATACAACGAGTGGACACCATCCAACCTGCAACAGGAGTATGGAGGCCACTATTCGGTACAAGCGGCCCTCTCCCATTCTGTGAATACGATTTCTGTTGAGATGCTGATGGAAACCGGTATCGGAGAGGTCATTGAAACCGTTCGAAGGATGGGCATCCAGTCTCATATCCCGACCGAGCCGTCTATCGCACTGGGTACGGCAGAGTTGTCGCTGCTCGAGATGACCCAGGCCTACTCGGCATTTGCCAATCGGGGCATTCCGGCGATGCCCCGGTTCATCAAGGCCGTTCACAATGCCGACGGAAAGCTTGTTTATGACTTCAGCGAAAACGGTTCCGCTGGCCGGGACCAGGTGCCTGTATTCCCCATCAGCGATTTTGCGGGCGATCAGCCTCTTCCTTTTCCGATCCCACTGGTATCGGCAGCGAATGAAACCATGGATGCAGCTTCAATCGAATATCCGGGACAACAGAAGCCGGCTTTTTCCGAGGAGACGGCGGCTGCGATGGTTGCCATGCTCTCCCGCTCCGTTGAAAACGGGTCCGCATCCTCCTTGCGGACACGTTTCGGCATCCGGCACGCTATTGCCGGTAAAACCGGTACCACGCAGCATTTTTCGGATGGATGGTTTGTGGGGATGACACCTGACCTGGTTTTCGGAAGCTGGGTGGGCGGTGTCACTCCGGCCGTCCGGCTGCCACAGCAATTCGGCTTCGCATCGCAGACAGCTCTCCCGGTGGCCGGATACTTTCTGCAGGAATATGGGCGTCAGGCCGGGCTTGAACCCGTACCATACCACTTTCACCCGCACCAACAAAACATGGTGTTTCGAACCGATTGCGAAAACTATCGTGAGGAAGGGTTCACCGACCGCTTCAGGGACTTTTTTTCCGGGCGGGACAGCAAAGAGGCTCAAATCGTTGGTGACACGACGAAAGGCAGGTCAGTCTTTGGGCGGATAAGAGGTGTTTTTCGCAGGAATTAGTCTTGGTTCCATTCCCGATCTGTGTTCCTATTTTAAAGCCGATGTGCAAGCCGAAAGAGGGAAGCGCATCTGCCTTGATTAATAGTATTCAGATTGTGTTTCGATAGCCGGCCTGCAATTATTGGATTATTGGCGGAACTGGCAGTGCAGGTGCCTGATCAAATGAACCGGTTCATGGCCTGTGCGTCTAAGAAGGTGTATGCAGCAAAGCACATTTGGCAGATGACATGCATTTGTCATGTAATTGCTGCCCTGCAAATTTTCTCCATCAACCACCAATCTCATTGTCATGAATACATTTTCAAGATTATCCACTATCCTTTTTTCCGGATTTATGCTACTGATGTCGGCAGGCCTTATTAGTCATGCCGATGCCCAAAACCGGCCCCGGACATCCGGAGCCGTCACCGAGTCGGTCCAGAAACCTGATTCTCAATCACAGGAAACCACACAAAGGGGCATCTTCCAGCCCCGGGAAAACCGACTTTTCTTGCAGCTTGATGACTTGACGGAGCATCAGCTGGATCGTATCGATGAACTGAATCAGCAGCACCGCGATAAGGTGATGGAGCTTCGGACAAAACTACGCAATAATGAGATCACAAGAGAAGCGTTCCAAAATGAGCGCCGGACACATTACGAAAAACATCAGCAGGAGCTTAAAATGGTACTCACAAAGGCGCAGTGGGATCAGCTTCAAAAGCTGCGAGCCGAACGCCGGAGACCACCCCGCGACTGATTGCCGATATTTATGATATGCGGCGAGGGCTTTTTTTTGTAATATTCGATCACATTGAGATTCGCTGATACAGTTCCCGTTTTTGTCACCATGAGCCGTACGGCCAATGGGAAAGTGGACTAAAACGGTGCTGAACATAGAACCGCCACAAGCGAATACGTGTTTGTCTTTATCAATATTATTTGTTGAGCTGATATGAATACAAGGTGCGTATCATGAAAATAAAGAAAAGTCTGGCTATCAGTGAAACGGGATTCGTTTTTGACCCGTCTACCGGGGATTCCTACACGTTGAATCCGATTGGCCTTGAAATTATTCAACTGCTCAGGGAAGGGAAAAGCAGTGGGGAGATTACAGGAGCGGTGACTCAAACCTATGATATTGATGCCATGACATTTGAGCGCTACCTTTTTGACTTCCTGGGGATGCTCAAACAGATGCAGCTGGTGGAGTCCGATGAGTAAACAGAAGATGACCATCGCCATATCCGGGTTGAATAATGTGGACAGTCCGGGACCGGGTATCCCTGTGATCCGGGGAATACGGGAGTCAGCGGTTATCGAATCCCGGATAGTCGGTTTGGCGTACGATAACCTTGAGCCAGGGCCATACATGCATGAGTTTGTGGATAAAACCTACAAGGTACCCTATCCGTCGGAAGGGGTGGACCACCTAATTGAGCGGATTCGTTACATCCATGAGCGCGAGCAGATCGACGTGCTGATCCCGAATTTCGACTCAGAAATATTTGTCTTCATCAAACTGGCTGACAAACTCAGGCAGATGGGAATCCACACCTTTCTGCCCACTCTGAGCCAGTTTGAAGAGCGGCATAAAAGCAACTTGCCGCAGTACGGGGAAAAGTACGACATCCGTGTTCCCGACAGCCGGCCTGTCACATCCTTCGGGGATATTGAGGATCTGGTGCGCCAGGGTAAATTCTCGTGGCCGCTACTGGTCAAGGGGAAGTTTTATGATGCCTATGTTGCACGAAGCACAGATCAGGCCAGAATCTATTACAACACGGTAAGTGCAAAGTGGGGGCTACCAGTTATTATTCAGGAATTTATAAAAGGGACGGAAGTGAATGTAGTTGCTCTTGGGGATGGAAATGGCCGGACCATCGGGGCCGTTCCCATGCGCAAGCAGTACATAACGGACAATGGTAAAGCCTGGGGCGGAATTACGCTTGAAGATCCATCCATGCTGGAATTTACACATCATGTCATGTCCGCCACCCATTGGCGCGGCGGAATGGAGCTGGAGCTGATCCGCACATCCCTGAACGAGCTTTACCTGATTGAGATCAATCCGCGCCTGCCCGCATGGGTCTACCTGGCTGTTGCGGCCGGACAAAATCTGCCGGAAGCGCTGGTCAAGCTGGCGATGGGTCAGGATGTGCCATCCTGGACACGCTATGATATTGGCAAGATATTCATCCGGTACTCTTTTGACATGATCCGTGATTTCGATGCGTTCCAGAAACTGTCAACCATCGGCGAGTTGTAACATCTGTGCCTGTCGAGCTTCATACGGTATGGACAATTTTTTCACTATTAGTTACTCAAAATCATGGATAAAAAACCATTTGAACGACCGGTCATAAAAAAACTGAGCGCCGGCATGCCCTCGAAATTCGGACTGCAGGTGCGCCACGATCCCATTACTGAAATTGACGGTGTGCCGGTGACATCATTGTTGTCGCGCTTTGGCTCCCCGCTATTCATCTACTCAGAAAAAACCATCCGGCACACCTTCAGAGAGGCATTTCGTGCGTTCTCTTCCAGATACCCCAACGTCCTTTTTTCCTGGTCCTATAAAACCAATTATCTCAATGCCATCTGCAAAGTTTTCCATCAGGAGGGTTCATGGGCCGAAGTTGTTTCCGGTTTTGAGTACAAAAAAGCCCTGGCAAACGGTGTAAAAGGGGATCAAATCATATTCAACGGGCCTGACAAGTCCAAAGCGGATCTGCAGCTTGCCGTGAAGAACGGGTCACTGATCCATATCGACCATTTTGATGAACTGTATGAACTCATTGAAGTGGCCAAGGAGTCAAATGCCAAACCAAACGTGGCGATACGCATCAACATGGACGCCGGTATCTATCCAGCATGGGACCGTTTCGGCTTTAATTACGAAAATGGCGAGGCATGGGATGCGCTGAACCGCATCATGCATTGTGAGAACCTCGAGCTCGCGGGTCTTCACACGCACATTGGTACGTATATCATGAGTACCGAACCGTACAGAATTGCGGCCACTAAACTGGCGGAACTGGCAATTGGGCTGGAGCGGAAATACCATCACCACATCCGCTACATTGATATGGGCGGTGGTTTTGCCTCGAAGAATACACTGAAAGGAGGTTACTACCCCGGCAGTGACACTACCCCGTCCTTTGAGGATTATGCCGAAGCCATAGTATCGGCACTCATGAAAGCAGATTTTCATCCCGATCACCAGCCACTGCTGATCCTTGAAACGGGACGGGCATTAATTGATGATGCCGGCTATCTGGCGGGGACCGTCATTGCAACCAAGCGCCTGGCAGATGGACAACGTGCATCGATACTGGATGCCGGTGTTAATCTGCTCTTCACATCGTTCTGGTACGACCACGACATTCGTCCTGCAGTTCCCGTTTCCGACCAGACCGAGGAAACGGCGATTTTCGGTCCGCTTTGCATGAATATTGACGTCATCCGAAAAAGCACCGTCTTTCCGTTGCTGAAAAAAGGAGATCCCTTTGTTATCCGCCGGGTTGGTGCATACAACAACACACAGTGGCTGCAGTTCATCACATTACGGCCCAATGTGGTGTTGATCGACAAAGGCTCCCAAGTGCATGTGATTCGAAGTGAAGAAACACTTGAAACGCTGAATGATCTGGAAAATACTCCGGAACACCTCAGAGTACATTAAAATATGATTTAGCACATTTTCCGAGGCCGGAACATGTTACAAAAGTACGAATGGTTCTGGAAAGGTTTTCTGAACAGCTATTCCCAGATATTCTTCTCGGATAACAAGGGTTTTGCGGCGATACTGATTCCTGTAACCTTCATTGATTTATTTGCAGGGCTGTTCGGTATGCTGTCGGTGCTCTTCACCAATTCCGCGGCGCGTCTCATCGGTTATGATCCCATGAAGATCCGCAATGGCTACTATGGTTTCAATTCGCTGCTGGTCGGCCTTGGCCTGGGCATCTACTACGAACCCGGGATCGTTCTGCTCATATTGCTGGCTATTGCCGCCATTCTAACCCTGTTCATCTCGGTGACACTGGAAGGCGTGATCGGAAAGTATTACCTCCCGCACCTCAGTCTACCCTTTGTATTCGCACTGTGGATGCTGATGCTTTCGTCACGCGAGTTTTACGCACTCACACTGAACGAACGTGGCATATACACCCTTAACGATTTGTATATCATTGGCGGACACTCCCTGGTTGTATTATATGAATGGTGGAACCAATTGGATATCCCCTCGGTGTTCCGCACCTACTTCCTGTCGCTTGGAGCCATCCTGTTCCAGTTCAGTGTACTGTCAGGGATGCTGATTGCGCTGGGATTGCTTATCTACTCCCGCATCGCCTTTACCCTCTCTTTCCTCGGCTTCTTTGCCGCCTGGTGTTTTTACAACATCATCGGGGCCGACCTTACGGAAGTCGGATACAGCTACGTCGGCTTCAACTACATACTAACCGCCATCGCGATCGGCGGTTTCTTCATCATCCCGAATGTCTGGTCCTACTTCTGGGTGCTTCTTGTCGTACCTATGGTTTCCATTGTGACTATCAGCCTTGGATCAATCCTGAATGTATTCCAGTTGCCGGTCTATGCATTGCCGTTCAATATGGTGGTGCTCATTTTTCTCTATGTGCTCAAGTTCCGCATTTCCAACCGTTCGGGATTGCATACGCTTTTCGTGCAGCGAAATTCGCCGGAGCGCAATCTCTACTCCTGGCTGAACTACCGCGAGCGTTTTACCGGCCGCGCCGAGACACCGGTCCGTCTTCCGTTCCTTGGAGAATGGATTGTGAGGCAAGGTCACAACGGACCCTATACCCACAAAAATGACTGGAGACATGCCTGGGATTTTGAAATGGTGGATGAGAATGGTAAAACCTATCGGAAGAAGGGCGACTTTCCGGAAGATTATTACTGCTTCAACAAACCGGTAACGGCTCCGGCCGACGGCATTGTCGAGGAGATCATCGATGATATCGAGGACAACATCATCGGCAAGCGAAACCTCGGGCATAACTGGGGCAACACGGTTATTATAAAGCATTCCGATGATTTCTATTCCAAACTGAGTCACCTCAAAAAGCACTCGGTCAAAGTCAGACGGGGGGACCGCATCAGGCATGGCGACCCCCTTGGCCTGTGTGGCAATTCGGGCAACTCGCCCTATCCACACCTTCACTTCCAGCTTCAATCCACACCCTACGTCGGCTCCAAAACGCGCTTCCACCCTGTTAGCAATTACTACTGTAACAGGGATGGAAGCAGGAAACTGGTGGAGACGGGTATCCCTGAGAAAGATGACCTGGTCTCCAACATACAGGCGAATCCGTCCTTGAAAAAGTCATTTCAGCTGGTGCCCGGAAGGATCATGGAATTTGAAGTGGAAGGAACTGCAAAAAGTCATGCCAGATGGGAGGTGAAAATCGACAACTACATGAACCAGTATGTCGAGTGCGCAGAAACAGGTTCAAAGGCATACTTCGAATCGGGTCCGGCCATGGTTCATTTTGTCCATTTTGAAGGGGATCGCACTTCACTGCTTTACTACTATTACATGGCAGCCTACAAAACCACTTTTGGCTTTGAAAGCGGGTTGCAACTGACAGACAGCTTTCCGCTGAATCTTGTTTTCAATCCAAACAAGATGTTCCTTCAGGATCTGGCAGCACCATTTTACCGGTACCTGGAAGCGGCCTATGAACTCAACTATCCAAAGCGTAACAAACATATCCCGCCGGTTGAACTGGAACTTGACGGAACAATTCAAAAGAAAGTCTGGACCAGGGTGTCAGAAAAGTGGAAGTTTCAGTTCAAACTGGACGGCAAAGGGCTCCGGGAGTTTCATTTCAATGGCAGGGATGTTCAAATCAAAGCCAAATGCGTATAACCATTACCATATTTTTCCTCCTGGTTTTAATCTCCGGGACCGGTTTGGGACAGACACCCCAGACTGTAAGTTCGGTGGATGCCGAAACCTACAGGTTGTGGCTGGCCCGGGACTGGGACGGCCTTTTGTACACCGGCAATGAGGCCCTGAAGCAGGGTATTGATTTCTACTACTTGCGCTACCGTATGGGGATTGCCTGGTACGAAAAAAAGAATTACCACAGGGCGGTTCGCCATTTTCGTGCTGCCTGGCAGATCAATCCTGAGGACGAGCTTCTGGCAGAGTATTTCTATTACGCCTTGCGCTTTTCAGGCAGGGATTATGAAGCGGCACGAGTGGAGGACTCCTTTTCAAGGCAAATGAAAAGGAGGCTGGCCCTGCCGGAAAACAGGGGTTGGCAACGAGTCTACCTGGCTTATGCATACAATCCCGGGGCGCCGTCGTTGGCTGTGGACAGGGTCGACACGGAAACGGCGGTGGAAGGATTCCAGTCCGTATCCAAAGAGTATCATCTCATCAATGCAGGTATTGAGCACCGGGTGGGTTCACGGACCTGGCTGCATCACTCCTATACGCATATCCAGAAAAGTTTCTACTTTTTTCAGAACGAAGCAGGGCAGCGTTTCCAGAATCCGGATGACAAGACATATGCGAATCAGTACTACCTCGGTGCGGCCAGATTGATCAAAGACGGCCTTGATGTGCGTCTGGGTTTTCATTTTATCCACCTGCTTGATTACCAGAACCGCACATCTTTCATCAGGGGCAGACATCAGGTGGTTTCGGTTGCCGTTACCGATCAGAACTATGTCGGTTTTGCATCCCTGCACCGCAGGGGCCAATTTCTGACAACTAAGCTTACTCTGTATGCCGGTAATCTGAATAACGCGGTTCAGCACCAGCAGGATGTAGCCATGATCCTTTATCCTTTCGGGAATCTGAACCTGTACAGTACGTCGGTACTGTCGCATCAATCCGAAAAACCGGTGGAAGGAAGCTGGCGCAGTCAATTCATTTTGCAACAGGGACTCGGATTGAAACTGACCGACAGATTCTGGGTGGAAGCGGATGCGGCATTCGGAGAAATCCGGAATTTCTTTGCAGCTGACGGTGCCGTGGTGTACAACGACACCGATGCCACCAGTAAGAAATATGCTGCCACCCTTCATGCTGTACTGTCGTCACACATGCATCTTCGCGTGGATTACGTTATTACGGACAGAGAAAGTTTTTTCATACCTTCTCAGACGGGTTCCCAAACCCTGGAAGCCATTGACTATCAAACCCGCTCATTTACAGTAACATTATTATGGAAAAGGTGATGATCCGCATCATTCTGATTGCGTTTTTATGGACAATGCCGCTGCCCGCCGCCGGTCAGGAATTGCTCACCGAAGCATTTCGCATCAGTTATGAATCTGAAAATGCCGGCGAAATTGAGAAGGCCATAGAAGCGCTCGAAAAGGTTTACGAACCCTCATCCTATGAACTTAACCTTCGTCTCGGATGGCTCCACTATCAGAAAGGGAAAATGGATGAATCCATTGTTTATTACAGACGGGCCGTCGACCTGAAGCCCTATGCCGTTGAATCGAAACTCGGCCTTGCCTATCCCTATTCGGCCATGGCAATGTGGAATGATATCATACCGCTGTATGAGAGTATCTTGAAAGTGGATCCCCAGAACAGCCTGGTCAACTACCGTTTGGGCCTGATCTACTACAACCGGGGACAATACGAGCGGGCCGATCACTATCTTGAAAAAGTAGTCAATCTCTATCCGTTTGACTATGACTCGCTTCTACTTTTTGCATGGAACAAGCTTATGCTTGGCCGTACCAGGGAAGCGAAGGTGCTTTTCCAAAAGACCCTCCTTGCCAATCCCGGGGACGAATCGGCGCAACGAGGACTCGAAATGATTCGATGAGAACCATTTGCTAGGCATTGGCCGATTTTGGTTTTTATGTTTTGCAAATAACGGTTCTAGTATTTGAATGACATTGATTGTATTTAGCTTACAGGAACTTGTGTCTTTCATATGCCGGCATGAATTCAGAGGAAGACCCCCTATTTTACCAGCATCATATGCCGGGACCGGGTTACATCACCTGATGTAAGTCTGTAGATGTAGGCACCGCTGGCTAATCCGGCGGCATCCAGTGCGACTTCATGGGCTCCGGCTGACATCCGTTCATTTACAAGTACATCCATCCTCTGCCCGAGTATATTAAATACTTCGAGCATGACGTCTGATTCGGCAGGAAGCTTAAAACGGATTATTGTCACCGGGTTAAACGGATTAGGATAGTTTTGTTTCAGTTTGACAGCGTGCGGAGTTTCAGAATCAGGCTCGACAGCGGTTGAAACGTCTTCCATATTAAGTCTGAAAATCTGCCCCTGACTCATCAGGCACATATAGAGCTCACCATCGTGGTCTTCACCAAAACAGGTCAGCTGAAACCCGCCGACTTCGCCGATGCTTTGGTTGTCCATAGCATCTTGCCCGTCATAGTAAAACGACCAGAGATTGCCGGTAACAAAATCGCCATAGAAATAGCGGCCATGCATTTCCGGAGCGGTGCTGCCACGGTAGACAAAACCGCCGGTGATGGATTGTCCGCCGGAAAAGCCGTACTCGTAGATGGGCAGCTCAAGTCCGGTGGTGTCACATTCGGTTGATGGGGGATAACAGATGCTTCCTTCCATGATATTCCAGCCGTAGTTTTTTCCGGCTTCCACGATATTAACCTCCTCCCGGTCATTTTGACCGACATCAGCGACCCAGAGCTTGCCGGTTTCAGCATCAAAACTGAAGCGGAAGGGATTGCGGAATCCCCAGGCGTAGATCTCTTCCCGCCAGCCGTCATCATTCTGCGCGAACGGATTGTCATCCGGAATCGCATAGTTTAGTCCGTCATCTGCGTCATCCACATCAATCCTTAAGATATTGCCATGAAGGGTAGTGCGGTCCTGACCGTTTTCAAAGAGATCACCACCGCCTCCGCCATCACCCAGGGCAATGTAGAGATACCCGTCCGGACCGAAACGGATCTGACCTCCATTGTGATTAGTGCGTGGTTGATCTATTTCAAGCAGAATGAACTCGCTATCGGAATCTATGCTCCGGCGATGCTCCGGGTCGGTATCGAACCGGGCAATTACGGATCGGAATGGGTTGGATGCCGTGTAATACACGTATACATAACCATTCCGGGTATAATCCGGGTGGAAAGCGACTCCCAGTAGTCCGCCCTCTCCCTGGGTGGAGACTCGTGACCGGATATCGAACACTTCCTCGGTACCGGTTGTTTGCGGACTATTCCTGAATCGCTTAATGGCTCCGGCACGTTCCACGACAAAAACCGTGTCAGCAATGCCCGGTGCAAGCTGAAAATCTATCGGCGAACTGAAGGATAGTTCCGGATAAGCATTTTCTATGAGAATATCCTGCGCTTTTGCCGTTGTACTACTCAGCAACAGGATCATTGCAAAAAAGTACAGGAGTGTCATCGGTACCGGCGGGATCGAATGTACAAAGTTCTTAATGAGGGGATATCTTATATGCTATCAATAGTTTATAAACAATGTGCCAGTGGCGATCATTCCGGGTTCATTTTTTTAAAACGATTGATATTTAATGTCTGATCCGTTTTATTTCTTTTTACAATCTGACAGTTGCCAGTTTGAAGTCCGTACAAGCCGGGTTTTGTCGGAAATTACTCTGAAAATGTTCCGGGTTTATCCGGTTTCACATTGAATTCACCTACTGTATATGGATGATATTGCTGTTCCGCTGCATTCCTGGTTCTGGCTGATCGTACCCATGCTGACCGTGTTTGCTCTTTCCATTGTGAACTATCTGCGAAGCAAAATTTCGTCGCAGACAGACGGGATCAACACTTCGGCTCCTCCGGAACGCGCTCCGGTGAATGAGGCTGATGTGCCGGACTCTCGCAAAAAGGAACGCTGATGAATACAGCTTCCGTTTTCACATTTGTGCTTTACCTGTGCGTGCTGATTGCCGTTGGGGTACTCTTTTATCGCTTCAGTGAGACACTGCAGGACTATATACTGGGCGGACGCAAACTGAAAAGCGGCGTGGCGGCATTGAGCGCCGGAGCCTCCGACATGAGCGGATGGCTGCTACTTGGACTGCCAGGGGCGGTTTATGCTGCCGGACTCAACCAGATATGGATCGCCATCGGTCTTTCCATCGGCGCTTTCCTCAATTGGCAATATGTGGCAGCCCGGTTGCGGAGTCTGACCGAGAAGACAGGCAACGCCATTACGCTGCCCGATTATCTGGAGCAACGGTTTGAGGATCACACCCGCGTCCTTCGTATTGTCACCGCAACGGTTATCCTCCTCTTTTTTGCACTCTATACCGCTTCCGGACTTGTTGCCGGTGCCAAACTGTTTGAAAGCAGTTTCGGATGGGGCTACGAAACCGCACTGCTGGCCGGTGCCGCAGTGATTGTGCTTTACACATTCCTAGGTGGATTCATGGCGGTCAGCTGGACCGACTTTTTTCAGGGTATCCTGATGTTCCTCGCACTCATTACGGCTCCGATCATGCTGATTTTCTTTTTCGAAAACTGGGACACCCTGACAGCCGGTGTGGCAGGTGTGGACCCGGGTTTTCTGAATGCATATCACGAAATGACACTGATCGGTATTTTATCACTTCTGGCCTGGGGACTCGGTTATTTCGGACAGCCGCACATTCTGGCACGGTTCATGGCCATCGATTCGCCGAAAAGTGTGCCTATGGCGCAGATGATCGGGATAGGATGGATGGTGTTTGCGCTTTTAGGTGCGATTTTCGTCGGATTCACAGGGATTGCCTATTTTGCCGATAATCCGCTTCCGGATCCCGAGTTCGTTTTTCTTGTGATGGTTCAGGAACTGTTCAATCCGTGGCTGGCAGGCATCCTTCTGGCCGCCATACTTTCGGCGGTCATGAGCACTGTTGACTCGCAGCTGTTGGTCTGCTCCAGTGCCATCGCAGAGGATTTCTACAAAGGCCTGCTGCGTCCCTCCGCTTCGCACAGTGAACTGGTCTGGGTGGGACGCTTCAGTGTCGTTGCTGTTGCCGTCGTTGCACTTGTGATCGCGTGGAATCCCGAAGCCATGGTGCTGGAACTGGTGGCGTGGGACTGGGCGGGTTTCGGCGCGTCGTTCGGACCGGTGATCCTTTTCTCCCTGTTTTGGCGCCGGACGACACTTCAGGGTGCGCTGGCTGGAGTGATCACGGGCGCCGTAACGGTTCTGGTGTGGAATCATCTTGAAGGAGGATGGTTCAATCTGTATGAAATTCTTCCCGGATTTGTGCTCTCCTCGCTGGCGATCTATATTTTTAGTATCCGCAGCAAGCCGCCATCTGAGTCGATTACAACAATATTTGACGCAAAATGAGCAAGAATCAGGCCGGAGATGAAGAATCGCAGCGGGATGGTACCGCGGATGAGATCAACCTGCTGCGACCGGAGCCGGTTCCGCCGCCTTCAAGGCCGGAGTATGTCCATAAAAAATCAGATATGCCGGCTGTCAGTGCAACATTGCTGTCAGGCACCTTTGTTCTGGTGAAGGATGTGTACCCGACCGGACTTGCGGTGTTGGCGGAGTTGAAAAAACAGGTATTCGGCTCCGTTAAATCAACCGGAAAAAAACATCAATCAGACAAATTTCGAGGCAGTGAAGAGGCGAAGATACCCGAAAGTGTTGACCCCAACGATTTTCTGTCATACCGGAGAAAACGTACTGTCTTTCGTCATGCATCCAATAAATTGCTGGTCCCGGTTAAGGAAAACCGCATTGCTCTTCGAAAATCCCCTGATATTGGCTGGCTGTCTGAACTGTATCCGGATATCAGTGACTTTATGCTCACGTTTCCCCAGATACAAGGCCTTAACAGCTCCTGGCAGTGGTTTCTCAAAGGGGTACGGTTTCCTGTACTGAAACGGGAGATTTTTCCCTGGTATGGGACGTATTTCCCCACACGGTTCGACCATCTGCATCTGTTCAATGACTGGCTGAAGAGCTATCAAGGTCACAAAACCGATGCATTTGATATCGGTACCGGCTGTGGTGTCCTGTCGTTTCAGCTTATTGAAAACGGATTCAGACAGGTACTGGCAACGGATATCAATCCCAATGCGATAGTCACGGTTCGGGAGAATGCCAGACATCATGGATTCGAGGACCGCCTGGAAGCAAGGCTTTCCGATCTGTTTGAACGGTGCGACCGGATGGCAGATCTCATCGTATTCAATCCGCCCTGGCTGCCGGCCGAATCAGAGGGTGATACGGCACATCTCGATAAGGCTATCTATTATGACCCGGATCTTTTCCGCCGCTTTTTTACAGATGCCGGTGGATTTTTGAAGGAAAATGGCAGGCTCGTAGTCTTCTTTTCAAATCTCGGCCGGACGTCCGGTCTCGAAGCTATTCATCCGGTTGAGCAGGAGCTTGCTCAGAACCGGCGATTCAAAAAAATCCGGTTGCTGAGGAGGAAAGTTGCCGCTCCATCCCGAAAAACAACCCGGAGAGATCACAGGAAGAAGGAGCATGTGGAGTTGTGGGAACTCGTGAGGGTTTGAATGCTGCAAAAAAGTATGGCACATTGATACTGAAGCCAGAACCTAATGCCAGAACCTAAAGCTTTAACCTAATGCCTGAATCTAAAGCGGTTGCCGTTGTTTCTTTGCTGAAACGCCGTATTTTGACCAGAAGACCCGATTCTGGTTGATAATCTCTCTGAATCAGAGTTGATTTCTGTTCCTGACAAATTACTGTTACAGTCCAACCTTCACCACATGAGCAGTTTTTTTATTTTCCTCACAGGCCTGATTCTGGCAGCATTTCATAGCAGTTGCAGTCCGGAGGATCATCAGATTCCGGACGGATTCGGTTATGTGCATAAAGCCATTCCCGATGCGAAATACGACATCCGCTACTACACCGATGACAATTTTGTCGGCACCCCGGTGGATGGGTACCTGGCCCCGGTGGCTGTCCTGACCAAAGAGGCGCTGGAGGCGCTTCAGAATGCCGCCGATGAACTTCGCGAACAAGGCTACGGTATCATTGTCTTCGATGGGTATCGTCCGCAGAAAGCGGTGGACCATTTTGTGCGTTGGGTGCAGAATCCGTCCGATACCCTGACCAGGCGGAAATACTATCCCGATGTTGATAAAGCCGACCTGTTTGCAAAGGGATATATCGCCGAGCGTTCCGGCCATACAAGAGGAAGCACGGTCGACCTTTCGCTGTACGACCTGGAAACTGGCGAGGAAATCGACATGGGAAGCGGGTTTGATCTGTTTGGTCCGCCATCCCATCACGGAACGGATCTGATCACTCCGGAACAAGCCGCCAACCGAATGATTCTCAGGAAAGCGATGGAGCGAAACGGCTTCGCTGCATATTCGCGCGAATGGTGGCATTACCGGCTGGAAAACGAGCCGTTTCCCGATACGTTTTTCGATTTTGATGTGCAGTAATATGTGAGAATTTCATTAGATTAATATGAGAAGAATGATCAAACCTGAAATTTTTAAATCCAGGTTTCTATGCGGTTCGCAATCATCTTGGTTATTTTGCCCATTTGCCTCCTGGCTTGCAGTACCAGCCGTGAGGCTAAAAGCGATGTGCCTGTTCAGCTAATCGAGAAAACTATGCTCCCGGATTTTGAAGACTCAGCGCATCCCGTGAGGAACAGATTGAAGGTGATGATTCGGCTTAACCCTGATGGAAGTGTTGATGAGGCCCGCATCTTGAATCCGGTAGATTATCCAGAGTGGAACGCTGCCGCTATCGATTCGATAAAAAAATGGCGATTTGCGTTGCTTTCGCCTGAAGAATATCCAGAAGGCGTTGTTTTCCAGTGTTCAATTAAGATAGAATTGATTCTTGAATCGGAAATTGTGACGACCGGTGAGTTGTGGTTTGATTCCAGGGCCAAGGCAGATTCGGTATACGATCAGCTCCGGGCCGGGCGGGATTTTTTTGATTTCGTTACGTCGCTTCAGTTGGACGAATCATTGGAAGTTGTATTTTATCAGAGGACAATGGAGGTGGGAAACTACCCCAGGCAGGCTCGAAAAGTAGTTGACAGGCTGCGGGCAGAGGATTTTTCAAAGCCAGTCAGAATAGGGAGTCATTATGTGATTTACAGGAAAATGGAAGAACCGGTGGTACATAATCACTTGTAGCCATATCACTTGCAGTCAAATCACTTTTAGCTATTCGCTTGAGATGGGTCAGGAGGATGCAAGCCTTTATCACTCCATCAGCTTGTATTGTGTCAGATGATGCGTCATATGCTTGCGGTGGAACATGATCCACTCCTCATAAGTCAGCGGGCCAAAAGTCGGGTTTACCGGTGTTGCATCGGGGTTCTTCCCAAAGTAGGTATGGAAATCCGCCAGTTCCGCATTCAGTGCTTTTTTCGCCTCTTCAATATCGGAAAACTGCAGCGGCTTTAGTTCAGGACCAACCAGCGGATTGGTAAAATCGCGCGGCATGGGTTTGTCGCTCCTCAAAAACCGTTTGAGCACGGCCTGCCGTTTTTCATCATACGCGCATTGTCCCTGGATCTTTCCGTTTGACAAGCGGAGAGTCTGGAGGAGGTGCTCAATCATGTGCTGGGCGCTCATTTGGCCCCAGGCCGGACTTGCATCCGCCGACAAGTTAAAAACGGGATACAAGAGTGTTTTCAAGTCGTTTTCTGCCATCATAGGTTGACCATTATCAGTAGGCCATCATCAATTGATTATATGTTGTCGGTGCCTGATACCCTGCTAAAAAGGCTATTTACAGCCACCGTTTTCTTCGGAACCAGATCAGCATTCCGATTGCGACCGCAAACATGAATCCAAGCACGGCATAATAGGCATAATGCCACTCAAGCTCGGGCATATTCTCAAAATTCATCCCGTAGATGCCCACAATGAAGGTCAGTGGAATGAAAATGGTTGCGATGATGGTGAGCATCTTCATCACCTGATTCATTTTGTTGCTGACACTGGAAAGATACAGATCAAGCATTCCCGAGAGCAGGTCACGGTTGGTTTCCACGCTGTCAATGACCTGGATGGTATGGTCGTACAGGTCACGCAAATAAGGCAAGATTTTTTCACTGATGAGAGGGGATTCCGACTTCTCCAGTTTGCTGACCGATTCCCGGAGCGGCCAGACTGACTTGCGCAAAAAGAGAACTTCGCGCTTGAGTCTGTAAATTTCATTGAGCGTTCCGGAGTTTGGGTCGTTGATGAGCTGTTCCTCAATAAGTTCAATATGATTGCTTATTTTTTCCAGATTGAGGAAATAGTGATCAATGATGATATCGAGAATAGCGTAAAGTAGATAGTCGGCATCCACTTTACGTATGCGCCCCTTGCTTTCGCGAATCCGGGTTCTAAGCGGGTCAAATAGGGACTCCTGTGCCTCCTGGAACATGATGACATGCCCTTTTCCCATAATCAGACTCACCTGGTCAATCCCTATTCTTTGAGTATCAGCTTCAAAATCGAGAATTTTCAGAGTAATGAAGAGGTAGTCGTCAAAGAACTCAACCTTGGGCCGCTGGTGAGTGTTCAATATGTCTTCGGAGATGAGGGGGTGGATTCCGAAATGTTTGGCAATGGCATCGATTTTTTCCGTTTCGTGAAGTCCGGTGACAGTGATCCATGAAGTTGCCGGTGTATCGTAAAAAGGAAAGCACGATTCGATGTCATGTGATTCCAGTTCGTCAAAATGATCCGGGCTGTAATCGATGATCGAAAGATGAAGCTTATCCGTTTTTTTTCGCCCGGTAAAAACCAGACTGCCAGGCGGCAGCCCGATTTTCCGGGAAATATTTCTTGAGAGCCGGGACATGGCCAGTATCATAATGTAATGGATTTCGTAATTAAGGCGTTAAACCCGACCGTAATGTACGATTAATAGCGAGCCAATGAATTAAGAAAGTAGTATCGCAGTCCGACATTGATACCGAAATCCGACCGGCTCCGATCGCCATTGCCAAAGTCCTCTTTGTCATTTCTGTAGGAGATAGTGGCGAACACATTCACATTGTCCTCAATGAAGTAGGTGACTGATGAGTTGATGCGGAATACCCGGTAGCTGAAACTGTCGTCACCGCTTCCGAATCGTTCGTAATTGTTGCTAATAGCGCTTTGGACCAGGATCCGGTCAGTGATGTTGTACAGGTGTCCCAGCTCAATACCTGCCAGAAACAGTCCCTCACTGTCGCCCTCGTCAGGAAAGTATAATCCGAATCCAAGATTGGCTCTTACCGAAACCATCTGTTCCAGGCTCAGGTTATGGAAAAACCGGCCAGCAAGATTCAGTCCGAGTTGTGTTGACGACTGTTCAGTATCCATGGTGGTGTTGCCGTCGGTCTCCCGTTTTTCGGAGTAACTCTGGCGGTCGACAAAAACCTGCCCGGTGCCGTCCCATCCCTCATAACGCTGCCCGGTGGATTCCATCAGGGTTTCACTGAGGTAGTATGCGTCATAAAAATTCATATTGCCCAGAAGGTCAGGAGCCGTATTGCTGATTTCATCCCAGAAATGGCGATTAGGGCGGTTATAGACACGGGTATAGCCGGTTCTCTGAGCAAATACGGAAGCCAGGTCCTGAATTTGTCCTTCATTGAGTGATCCGGCATTGAGGGCGTTGAGGCGCTCATTGAATCGGAGGGCGCGAATCACAGGCGTGACATTACGCACCCTGCCGTAACCGGCACCGACACCTATCGCGACCCTGGTATCGGCCAGCCGGCGGAACTGTTCGGCCTGGTTGTCGCCGTCGGTGGTGCGGCGATTGGTGTTGACGTTAATTTCGGCCTGACCCACAGCAAAGATCAGCTCTTCAATATAGTATTTTCCATCTGCCTGGGCTGATAGCATTGCGTCGAACTCGCGAGTGCTGCTTTCGACATCGTTGGCCGTTTTTGTAGAACTGCGGGACATGTTCAGGGGCAGCGAAGCGCGACCGTCGATAATCAAACCCTCACTCTCTCTGTAGTACTGGTAGTTTGGTGCAAGTCTGCCGAATGTGTTTCGATTTCTGGTGTCATTGAACTGATTGACCGAGGAGAAGGAACCGTCAAAATCCAGATACAGCAGATCGTAGCCCCATGTTGGCAAGCGGTAGTTCAGCAGGTGATGGACTTCATCCGGATTGGTGAAGCCAATGGTTTCCTGTGCGGCGGAAGTTTGCAGGCTAAAAGCCAGCAACAGGGAGAAGAGTGATATTTTTTTCATGAAATGACCTCAGTTTTATAGTTTTGGTTTTCCTGATTATCAGAATGTACAAAGTGAAAACCACCAGACGGTGATATGGCTATATGATAATATGGTGATATGGTGTCTGCTTCATTTGGTACGTCTTCTTCTCAAAATCAATGGAATAAAAATCCGGATAAAAGCTTGTAGCGGATTTAGTGGGACAGGATAAATAATTTCAATGCATTAGGCAATTCGAATTTGATGTCATTAGCTGAAGGCTATGAAAGTGTTATGCAAGCGCTGAAGACTCTTGTTTGTCTACTGGATTCGCAGAAACTGGGTTCGTGCAATGGACTGGTGCGAACGCATCACATATATTCCGGTCCAGGGTTTACGGATAAAAATCCCTTTGTCATTAATTTCTCATCCGCAAATTGCAGGGTGTTGGATATTTCAGTTGCCTTAACCAAAGACAGCAATGGTAGTGTAATAACAAAGAAATGACAAATCACGAAATCTGGAAATTAATCAAGCTCTACATCACCGGTAGCATACAACCTCATGAGCGTATGATGTTAGAGCGATGGATGGAACAGCATCCCGATAATCGAAAGCTGGTATCAGATATTACCAGGATGTGGGTCAGTACCCAGGACAATTCCTTTAATGTGGATGTCGAGCAGGCTTGGCAGACTTTTCTGAGAAACAGAAAAAAGAGAACCATTGCACGGGATAGTAAACCCAAACTGCGAAATGATGCTAAGCCATACTTATATCCCGTAATAAGAAAAATTTACCGGAAGTCTTTCGACAGTTCATGGTATATGCTTCGTCTGGCTGCAATACTTTTGGTAGCCGTGCTCACGGGTGTGATGGTATACCACTATACAGCCGGGATAATAGCGGAGGATGGAAATACCCAGCTTGTGATGGAAGAGCTGGTGACAGGTAATGGTGAAAAAGCACGTGTTACATTTTCTGATGGAACACAGGTGACTTTGAATGCCGCCAGCTCCCTGAACTTTCCGAGAGAGTTCCGGGATTCGAGAAGAGTGGTGTACCTGGAGGGAGAAGCCTATTTTAAAGTGGCACCCAACTCGGAGTTTCCTTTTGTTGTTCATGCACAAGACGTGGATATAAAAGTGCTGGGTACGGAGTTTAACGTCAGGAGCCGGGTACAGGATCCGGGAGTAGAGGTGATTGTGCGACAAGGGAAGGTATCGGTAGAGACACCTGGTTCAGTTTTAGAAGGGGACAGGAGTGTGATTCTCACGGCCGGCTTGCAAACCAGTGTTAAATGGGGCCAGACCCCCATGGCTCCATGGGAAGTTGATGTTAAAAACAAGCTGGTGTGGCTCAATGGTGGCCTGCATTTTGAAAATACACCGTTTGAGTCGGTGATCAGAGATCTTGAACGCAGATTTAATGTTCAAATCCGTGTTCAGGATGAAGAGCTGCTGGACCTTCTTTTTACAAGTACATTCCAGTATGCCAAACTGGATGAGATTCTTAGTGTGATTGCGGGTGCCATGGAAATTGAATACCGGCAAGAGGGCTCAGAAATTATATTCTCATAATTTTTTTCACTTGATTGAAAAAGCGCTTTTATAGCAAAGCTTTACAGTACCTTTTTCTTGAATCGGATGTCATTTCAAATGAACGAGCTGTTATGAAGAATCGCAGCAGTATGCATAACATTTGTAGCACATTTTGTGCTTATGGTGCTATTCTATTTTTTATATCCTTGATTTTTATCCCGGAGTGGTCAACGGCATGGATTATGCAAGCCGATGGAGCAGTGACAGAAGAAGGAACTTCAGCAAAAGAGGACAGTTCATTTACAGCCAATCTTTTCTATAAAGTGGATGTTGAAACTCCCATCAGCCTGCATCTTGAGGATAAGTCGGTAAAATACGCTTTAAAGGAGATTGCCAGAGAAACCGGTTTGAGACTGACCTATGTCGGCCGTATTGAAACCGACAAGCAGGTAACTCTGGTCAATAGCAGCATTGGGCTAAGTGAGGCGCTTGCCCATGTGCTGGAAGGGACACAGCTTGAACCCCGGTTTTCAAGCAATGGATATCTGTTGATAACAACAAAAGTCCCTGATATTAAAAGCAGCTCTGAAAGTGCAAGGACAGATAATCAACAACAATACGGAGCTATAATCGGAGTAGTTACGGATGCTTCTACAGGAGAAACTCTGCCGGGGGCGAATGTGGTCATTAAAAATACCACACATGGGGTTTCAACCGATATTGATGGCCGTTATAGCTTGCGGCGTGTACCGGCTGGTCAGCATGTGCTTGAGATCAGTTTTTTGGGGTTTCATTCTCATGAAGTTCCAGTGACAGTAGAAGTAGATGGCCGACTTGAAGTACGTGTGGAACTGGCACCGGATTTGATTGAGGGTGATGAAATATTTGTCGTAGCCAGACAGCGTGGTCAGGCCCGTTCCTTGACAAGACAGCGTCAGTCTGTAAATATTCGTTCGGTTGTATCAGCCGAACAGATAGACAGATTTGCCGACCAGACAGTAGAGGGTGCACTGCAAAGAGTTGCAGGAATGGGGCATGGCGGAACAAATATTCGCGGAGTAGGACCGGCGGCAAGCAATATTACCATGGATGGCCAACGAATGGGATCGACAGGCGGCGGTGATCGCAGCGTCGATCTGGGAACAATTTCCGCAGATATGATTCAGGAACTGGATGTAATAAAAGTGATTACGCCCGATATGGATGCCGATGCATTAAGCGGTGCGATTAATATCAGCACAAGGCGTCCTGTTGGGGGTGCTCGCACTCTTAATGCACGTATTGGTGGCGGATACAATACCCGCTTTGCTGGAACCATGGGGCCCAGTTCCCGGGCTTCAATAAGCTATGGAGATTCGCCCAGAGAAGATTTCTCTTTTGCCTTCAATATGAGTTATCAGCGTGGTAATGATGCACAAGAGGCCGTGAGAACAGAATATGGCACCCGCAATTTTGGAGAGGGTCCTGTGGATGTGTTGAATGCATTCCGACATAGTATGACCATGGATCCCAGAGATCGTTATGCTGCCGGCCTGCAATTCACCTTTCAGCCAACGGACAGAGCAACATATCATGTGCAGGGAATGTTCAATCTTCAGCAGCGGAATCAACAATTTCATGAATACCGTTACGGTATCAGAAATGAACGCTATACCTCGCCATTTCAAACAGGTCCCTGGGATCAAGGTCCTCAGTCAACGATCAGATACGATCCTGAACTTACAACGCAGCAAATTCATCAGTACACATTCAGGACCGGTGCTCGAATTCTTTTTGATAAGTTTGACCTCGACTACTCGTTGGGCTGGGGACATGGCCGGTTTGTTGGTGATAAATATCATTATTTGTTTGAAACGGATCATCGATTTGATTTCATCATCGACTATCCGGATCGATGGCATCCTAATGTTTCCATTGCACCATGGGGATTATGGTCAGAATTCCCAACACTGAATCAATTTCAGATGAGTTCGGGTTTTGATGCCGGACCAGCAGTGAATCATTTTTGGGACAGGCATATCAATAACGAATTCAAAACAAGTGTTGATGTGGAAGTTCCATTTAGCCGGGGGACATTCAAGTTTGGCACCAGCGGTCTTATGACATTTAAAGACGGTACTGCAGAAAGATATGATCAAACTTTTCAGTCAAGAATAGATCTTGTTAATTTTAAAAGACATATAAAAACAGACTGGAGAACCTTCGGCAGACAGCACGAATCGTATCATATGCCCTATCTGCTGGATTTGAATGCCGCCAGGCAATGGTACGAAAGTTTGATCCCTGATTTCAATATGAATATTAATACCTGGGCGGAGGCGGCGGAAGGCAATTCATATACAGCAAATGAGTTTACCTTTGGCGGTTATGGGATGTCCACCATTGAACTCAGCCGGTTTAAATTTATGGGTGGTATTCGTTTGGAATATGCTGGTAACAACTACAAAGGCAGGGATGGCACAATTGATCAGGATGGCCGGTGGCTTGGTGCCGTGGATATAAGTGCCCGTAATACATACTTCAACCTGTTTCCCAATGCCCAAATTGTTTATGCAGTGATGCCTCGAAGCAATGTTCGATTGGCCTATTCCCGCTCGATTGGCCGCCCCAGCTTTACAGAACTCTCACCGTCGACCATCAGGAATTTTAGCGCAGAAACGATCAGAAGAGGCAACCCTGATCTTAAACCCATGCTTTCCAATAATCTGGACCTGCTTTTTGATCATTATTTTATGAATGTAGGCCAGTTTGCGATAGGTATATACTATAAGGAGTTATCGGATTTTGTGTTCAGGATTCGCGAAAGAGTCGGGGAAGATGGGATAGATGGTGAGGGAAGACATGCCGGATGGTGGGCCACAGAATATCGCAATGGAAAGCAGGCCAAAGTTTACGGATTGGAAGTCTCCTGGCAGCAGCATCTGGATTTTCTGCCTGGTTTTTTAGGTAATTTTGCAACCTATACCAATTATTCCTATGCCTATTCAGAAGCAGATTTGGAACGGGACGAGCCGGCAAGGCTGGTAGGACAGAGACCGCATGTTGTCAATGCAGGTCTTGATTATAGCCATGGAGCATTTTCCGCGCAGTTGTCCTATCAGTGGGGTGCTCCGTCCATTTCAAGTTATGGTGAAAGAAGATGGGTGCCAGAAATTCAGCTGCAGGAACGGGTATGGTTTGATGAGTATCGTGCAGCAGCCAATGACGTATCTATGACTATTCGGTATCGCCTGACGGATGAATTTCGAATCTGGGCTGACGGATCCAACTTATTAAATAATCGATCTGTGAATTATCAGTATGATCCGGATTTCTACCCATTGAATTCTACACTCATCGGAAGAAGCATCAGCCTGGGATTGCATTATAGCCTATAAAAAAAGCAAAAATAGGAACACCAACTAAACTGGAATAATTGCACGTTAACAGCAGTTCAACAAAAACAATAATAGGTAAATTATGAAGTATAACAACGATACAATGAAAAGTAAAAAACTTTTACATTTTCATAGACGATCATTGGTTAGTGCATTTTTTAATGTCACTATGGGAGCATGCATTGTGCTCACTTCGATGCTGGCGATGAATCAGGATGTAATGGCTCAAGCCAAAGTTATTGACATTCATGGAAATGTTTTGGACGAAGGAACCGGTCAGTCGGTGGATCCCCAGGATTCACTTGCTCTGGTGGCTTTTTATGAAGCAGCTAATGGTCACACTTGGCTGGATAACTCGGGCTGGCTGGTTGATATGGTAGAGTTTTGGGTCGGTGTAAGGCTGATTGAAGAAGTCAATGCAGGCGAATGGAGGGTGACTGAAATCCAGCTGCCTCGAGGCAATATGACCGAAACCGCTACCATTGCCCCTGAAATTGGCGACTTGGAATATTTAACATTTCTTGATATCAGAAATAATATCTGGGTGAATCAAATACCGCCTGAAATTGGAAAACTTACAAGAATGCGAAATATCCAGATTCAGGGTGGCGGATTCGGTCTCTTGAGCGGAGATGTGCCTTGGGATGAATTTGGCAAGATGCCCGATTTGTTCAACTTAAGAATTCCTCAACATTTCTTTAGCGGTGTTATTCCTCAGGGAATCAGTGGCATGTCTTCCCTGGAAAGGCTGGATATTGCCAGCAACCAGTTTTCAGGCCAGTTTCCTGAAGAAGCATTGCAGCAATTGGGAAATTTTAGATTTTTGCAAATTCAAAATAACCTGTTCACAGGTGAGATTCCCCGACCGAGTCCCGACCTGGATAATTTCGGAATTTTAAATGTCGCTAATAATCCATTTAACCCAGGCCCGATCCCGGAATGGGTTCAGGATTATGCCACAACACTGGGCACCCTTGATATCCGTAATTCCAATCGGACCGGCGGATTTCCTGCATGGATCGCTGATCTTGAAAATATGACACGTTTCCATGTGGGTGAACATGGTGATTATGTTTATCCTGATGGAACATTTAGTGCGGGAACAGAGGGTAACCTGGGTGGAGAAATCCCGGATCTTTCCTTTATGCCGAATTTGGTACGGGTGGATCTTATTGGAGCCGGTTTCACCGGACCAATCCAATCTTTCTGGGGTGAAATGCCGGGTCTGGAGCGATTTCATGTAACGCGTACAAATTACGAAGGCCCGCTGCCGGAAAATTTGTCTAGCCAGACAAGCTTGGACCAGCTGATTATTGAACATAATCCGGGTTTAACAGGTGGAATTCCGGCATCTTACCAGCAGCTCACCAGTTTGAGGGTTTTCGATTTTACTGATAATACCAATTTGGAAATTGGCGAAATGCCGGTATGGCTGAGCGAACTGACCAATATTGGCGGTATCTTTTTCTCCAACACAGGTCTTACAGGCTCGATACCGAGTGAGTGGTCAAGCCTGGATCGTGTGTCAACCGTTGACCTTTCTTACAATGAAGGCGTTACCGGAGGCATACCAACATTTATGTCACAAAGAGAGGATATTAACAACTGGAACTTGTCATATACCAGTATGGATATTGATGAAATTCCATCATTTTTGAATAATATCACCAACCTGCAAAGTGTTCAACTTGCCGGTCTGGGAATATCGGGTGATATTCCATTGTGGCTTATTGAAGGTGGCAATCGCCCCTTTAGCCTGCGAAATTTAAATTTTGCAGATAACCAACTGACAGGATCCATTCCCTCTTCAATTGGTAATCTCGGGTTAAACCTGACCGTCCTTGACTTTTCCAACAATCAGTTGAGTGGAGAGTTACCTGAGAATATTGCCAATGCAGGTCGTTTTGCACCAGAACGGACCAATCTCAGTGTTCTGAAATTGTCAGGAAATGCAGATCTGGCAGGAGAATTACCCGCTAATTTAACGCATGCCAAAGAATTGCGGGTCATAGAGTATGACGGAACCCAAATTTGTGAACCTGATAATGCAGAGCTTATTCAATGGCTGGAAGAAATCGTGCCGGCGAATGAATTCGCTACTTTTCCAAATGCGTACATCAGTGTTTCAAGGAGCAATATGCCGTGTGAAGCAGCAACTTCAGTGTACAATGACGAGCTGCCGAACAGATTGCATTTATACCAGAACTACCCCAATCCATTCAATCCGACAACATCTATCAAATTCGATATTCCGGAGAATATGGATGTTACGCTTAGTATTTATAACGTATTGGGCCAACATGTGGTTACTCTGGTGGACGGTCAGATGAATGCAGGAAGCCATCAGTTAAACTTTGATGCTGCTCAACTTTCAAGTGGGACCTATATCTATCGCTTGAAAACCGATGGCAGAGTTATGACACAAACCATGATGTTAATCAAGTAGTGTCAAAAGAGTTAATGTAGAAATAAACCGGGATGCGTGGCTGTGCAAGAGCAGTCACGCATCTCACTTTATCTTTTAAGAAGTAACGTAGGGGAGAATAACATGAAGATAGAAGTACAAAAAAAAATGCTGAATAAGCTTCTTTCTAAAACGGGTTGTAGTAGGGTGCTTCTATACATGGTAATGTTGTTCTCTGCGGGTTTGGTAAATGCGAATACGGGTATTGACCTTTACGCTGCTGTATCAAATGGTAATGTAGTTCAAGGTGCAGAAGCTCAGGATGAGCAGCTTGCCCCGGATAATGAAAATGACAAAAGGAGCTTTTTTCTAACCTATCAGCAAGGGGTGGAGCGGGCACTAAATCGGCGCCGTGAATCCGACAGGATCAAATCGGTAATATCGTCGGAGCAGTCGGCCAGGTTTGCAGATTATTCCATTGAAGGTGCTGTTCTTCGTCTGCCGGGAGTGCAGCGTGGAGAGACAGGTAAAATAAACATACGCGGAGTGGGGTACGGAAAATATAATGTTACTGTCGATGGACAGCGTTTTGGGTCAACGGGTTTGGGAGATCGAAGTTTTGATATCGGCAGCATATCAGCAGATCTGGTTCGTGATATTGAAGTGATCAAAGTTTTGCGTCCGGATATGCATGCGGATGGGCTGGCCGGCACGGTTAATCTTGTTACTCATCAGCCGGTCGGGGGGGCACGAAGGCTCAATGCCAGCATAGGCGGCGGAGGCACACCGAGGTATTTTACTTACTCCGGCCTTGCCAGTAACGTTGCTCTGAATTACTACGATTCGCCGAGAGATGATTTTTCTATAGTATTTGGCTTGTCTTATCAGACAGACCACCAGCCTTCAGAAATGCTCGGGATTGATTATGGTACGGCTGATTTTGGAAACGGCCCTGTGGATGTCATCCAGCAAGTGGCCCCGGGAATTTATACAAATCAATCCAGCAGATTAGGAGGCAGACTGCAGATGACGTATAAGTCATCCGAAAGAACAAGCTATAATCTGCAGGGCCTGGTAAATTTTCATAACAGAGATATCCAGCGGCACAATAACTCATGGTCAGCTGGTAGTGACTGGTTTAATCAGGATTCAACCGGACTGGCAGGGGGATTGGGATCGTATGGTTATGATGCGACACTTACGGATATGGATATTACACAATACGCATTTAATGTCGGAGCAAAGCATCGATTAGATTTTTTAAATGTAGATTATAGTATTGGATGGGCGCAGGCAACGATAGATCATCAGCACTACTCGATACCATTTCTTCTGGAGAGATTGAACCACGAAATTAATTTTCAGAACAGAAATCGTCCGGTCGTGAAGCCGACAAATATTAACATCGGTCAGGACGGATCCATTGACAGGCGGCTGCTCAGGCTTCAGGATATGGATCATATCATAGATTTCCACATTGATAATCATTATTCAGGAAATCTGAATCTTGAATTTCCCTTCCGTATGGGCTCGTTTAAGCTCGGTGGTGACGCACTGATAAGCCATAAAGACGGAGCCTTCACGGCAACAGATATGAGATATATCCGTCCGTTAACACAGTTCAGGTTCTTTATGGTGCAAGGAGGACGTTTTGACGTTCTTGATGATTACCACATGCCATGGATTGTGGACATGGAAAAGGCACGTAATTTTATTGATACCAATGAACCGCTCATGAGAGTAGATGAGAATGTTTTTCACAGGAGATCGGATGTTTGGAATTATGACGCCTATGAGAACATCTACAGCGGTTATGGAATGCTGACCTTTGAAGTGGGAAATTTGACCCTGTTGGGTGGTGTCAGAATCGAACATTCCGATAATACCTATGATGGCCGCAAGGTGCTCTTTAATCAATTTGGAACATATCTTGAAACAAGCGATACAACATCCAGTAACAGCAATACACATGTATTCCCGAATGCGCAGATAACATATGACATTGGAGGCCGGTCCAATATCCGCCTTGCCTGGTCTCGTACCATTGCACGGCCCGATTTCAATCTTATGGCCCCTTTTGAGCGTATTGACAATCAGAATATGGCTTTGTTTCGTGGGAATCCGGATCTGGAGCCGGTTACATCTGATAATCTAGACTTCATGTTTGAACTCTATCTCCCGAATACCGGGATGGTGGGCGTGGGAGTTTTTTATAAAGAATTGTCGGGTTTTATTGTTGCAGATGAACAAACACTTTCCGGCGGTGATTTCGACGGATGGAGCGAGCTGTCATTTGTAAATGGAGATGAGGCAGCTACCATATATGGTATCGAAGCATCATGGCAGCAAAACCTGACATTTCTTCCCGGATTCTTGGAGAATCTGGGTGTTTATGCAAACTACACATATATCCATTCGGAATTTGATACTCAAAATCGTACGAATGTATCATTCCCGGGCCACAGCCCACATGTCATGAATACAGCGCTGATATATAACCAGGGTAGGTATTCCGGACAGATATCCTATCACTGGAGAGGAAAGGTATTACAGACATTGCAGGACACTACATCTCTTGCGCCCTCAATCAATGGGGGACAGCAAGTGTATATGGATCGATACAGGGACAACTTCGACTATCTGACAGCATCTTTGGGGTTCCGTATTTCCAGCAATTTCCAGTTATGGGGGAATGTATTCAATATGACTGGTGCGCGGGAAAGGATTCATTACGACAACACAAGTGATTATTACCCAAGAGAAATCACGAGAAGCGGATTTGGCTTCCGGGCGGGAATACTGTATACACTTTAGCCGGCTATGGATTTGTGGCAGTCTGTACGAATCCCATATCTATAAATGAATTAAATGTACAAATGACCAATCAACGAAGGGATTTTCTAAAACAAACCGGTCTGGCAGCAACAGCGTTTGCACTGGCCCCGTCAATAACATTCTCTCAATTCTCCAATCCTGTGCTTAGCCGCGACCAGATCCTGGAAAGAATTACAAAAGTCAATGATAGAATCATCCAGGATGCGTTGTCAAAACAAATTGACAAACCGGGCGACCGGTGGCATGGAGGTTTTATGAATGAGTTTGAGATGGCTCATGCCCATTTTTTAAGGTCGAATTTTACAAGGATTTCTAACTCGTTTATCTCGCCGTTTTCTGAGTACTATTTGTCTGATCAGTTGCATGAATCTCTGAACAGGGCGCTGAGCTGCCTGTTGAATGTTCAGCATGATGACGGGACCATTGATCTGTATTCAACAAATTTTCAATCACCTCCCGACACCGCTTTTTTTGTCAATTTTCTAAGTCCGGCTTACGCCGTTCTGTTAACAATGGCTGGCGTTGATGACTTGTCGGAGAAGCTCGGAACGTTTATAAAAAGAGCAGGAGAAAGTTTTTTGGTTGGTGGAATTCATACTGCAAATCACCGGTGGGTGATGACCAACGCGCTGGTTAGGGTGAATCAATTTTTCCCCTCCAAACAATATATCGATCGGATGGATGAATGGCTGAGCGAAGGAATTGATATAGATCCGGATGGCCAGTACCAGGAGACCAGTGTGGCTACATACACCCCGCATGTTAATAATGCGTTTCAAACCATTGGGCATTTGTTAGACCGGCCGGAACTGCTTGATGTCGTTCGCCGAAATCTCAATATGACGCTCTATTATATCCGGCCTAAAGGCGAGTTGATGGCTACTGCTTCCAACAGAGGAAACCGGGACCAGAGTTTTGTGACTCAGTATTATTATGGGTATAAGTACTTTTCAATAATTGACCAGAACCCTGTTTTTGCAGCTCTGTGTGATTTTATGGAACGTGAATTAGTGGAACCATTAGCACAAGTCGGTGATACAGGTAATATTCCGTATTTGCTCGAAGACCCGGTTTTTAAACAAAATCCGCCTTCACCAACAGATTTCCCGAAAAATTTTGTTAAAAGATTTCCACATTCCGGGGTATATCGTATCCGCCGTGAAAACCGGGATCTTGCATTGATTGAAGAAAACCCCACATTTATGACATACATGAAGGGGGAGGCCGTGCTGCAATCCGTCAGGCTTCATGCGGCATTCTACGGAAGGCGCGGACAATTCCAGGCAGAAGAATTTGAAGTTGACGGCAATACAATTCACCTGAAAAGATCCTTGACCCACGGATACTGGCAGCCATTTCCCGAAGATATTCGAACTGGCGACGGTGATTGGTCAAAAATGCCGCGTCATCAGCGGGAAATGACACAACAGCAAACACTCAACTACCGGGTATCCGTTACCGAAACAAATGGGAAAGTATCCATGGATATAGAGATTGAAGGCACGGACTATGTGCCGGTGTCTGTGGAACTGAGTTTCAGGCCGGGTGGTGATCTGACAGGTGTTGAGCCGGACTTTCATAACAAGGATTGCTATTTTATGAAAAATGGTATGGCGCAATATAAAGTCGGGAATGATGTGATTCATTTCGGACCGGGGAGAACGGAGCATAAATGGTCTCAAATGAGGGGTATGCTTCCCAAGCACGAAGGGTATTGTGTCTATCTTACAGGAGAAACTCCCTTTAAACACACTATTGAACTGGGGTAGTTTTTATCACATAAATAGTTATAAAAAAATAAGATATAGCATGCATAAATTCAGTTGCTGTTCGTCTGGAAAATTATGCCTGAAACCAAAGGGGTTTCTCTGGAGGAAATGGAGGAAAAACTGATAAAGACAAACTATGGATCTAATAGTAAAAGGTTTGCAAAAAACATCCCCTCTGAAAATAATTGTTCTGACAATTGTTTTGCTGCCCGGATATTCGACTTTAAAAGCGACTCAAATGCAGTCAGACGAATCCGGAGTATTTCAGGTTCATGTGAGTGCGGGGGCATACGGTCGTGTTGAAACAATAGTATCATTTAATGCTCCACAAGATTTGCAGACAGGTACTTATACCATGATCAGCAATCTGGGGAAGACGATACCAGTCCAGGTCGATGCAGCGAATCAAGGGTGGTTTATTATAGACCGGCTACCTGCCGGATTGTCAGCTGCATTTACTTTTAACCCGGATCCGAATGAAAGATCTGCTGAAAATTATATTTCAAGTGAAACAGGCCAAAGTACCATCAGCTGGTCAGCAGGAAATAACAAGGTCTTGAGCTTTTATCACAAAGAAAATACACCCCCGGATGTGCTTGATGAACGGTACAAGCGTGGCGGCTATATTCACCCGGTTTATTCTCCATCCGGAGTAATTCTGACAAATCATCTGAATCCTGAGCAACATTCTCATCACGCCGGGATTTGGTCTGCTTGGACAAACACAGAATTTGATGGGCGTACACCGGACTTCTGGAATGTGCATCGAAATTCCGGCAGAGTGGATATTGATACGTTACTGGATAATTGGCAGGGACCCGTGCATGGCGGATTCAGATCCCGTTCGCAATTTATAGATCTTTCTGCAGAAGAGCCTGTTGTAGCTTTGAATGAGCACTGGGAAGTCAGAATTTATTCGGCAACCTCAGACGGCAAGGTGCATATTTTTGATCTCGAGATAACGCAGACCGTTAATACAGATAAGCCGCTATACTTGCCGGAGTATCGCTATGGAGGTATCGGGTTTCGGGGGCACGAAGACTGGGACGACCCTGAAAAAGCTTTTTTTCTGACTTCTGATGGACTTGGACGGGACGGGCATGGTACAAGAGCGAGATGGGCTCATATTGGAGGGTATACTGAAGGAAAACTTGCAGGGATTGCAATACTCGGACATCCAGCTAATTATCGTTTTCCGCAGACCATGCGGATCTCTCCAGGGGAGCCTTTTTTTAATTTTGCCCCGACACAGCTTGGCGATATGTCCATTGAAGTCGGTGAGCCATATGTTGCCCGGTACCGGTATGTGACACATGACGGAGAACCTGATGCCGATCTCATTGACCGGTTGTGGCTCGATTATGCCTACCCACCCGGTGTAACGGTGACTGAATAGATGAACGATGCAAGTCTGAAAAGTTACCTTTTATTTTAGAATCTATTTTTTTCTTATGTATATAAAAATTGAGATAAAACAGAGCACATGGAGTTTTCGGGAATTAATATTTGCACCTTTAAGCAGATTTTTGCGGCAAGGTTGCGTTACCGGTTTTTTATTGATCAGTATTTTTTTAATGACAGCTTGCAGCGGTACAGATAATTCGTCTTCATCAGGAAATGCAAGCCGTCCGCTATCGGCAGATCAGGAGATTCGGGGGTGGATGATTTTGTCAGATGATGTCGACGGTGGATTACGAACCATCCAGCGTGCCGCCGATTACGACATTAATCACCTGCAGATTTCACATCATGTAATTCACGACCTTCGGCATGTGCGCGACCCGAAACGCCTCGAAATCGCAAAAATACTAACTGAGGCTGCAAAAAATGCGGGAATCCAGGAAGTTGCATTCTGGGATCGCAACCTGTACCCACTCAGCTACTATCCGGACGAATTCAAAACCGGTCCGGATGGCACTATAAATCTTGACGATCCGGAGTTTTGGGATTGGCTTCGGAATGACTATCGCGAGATGCTGGATATGGCTCCGCCGATCGAAGCGTTGATCCTGACTTTTATCGAAACCGGGGCACGAGTTGAAAATCAGTATTCCGAAACGATGAAATCCGATGCAGAAAAACTGGCTGCCATTGTCAATGCGGTGGCCGGAGTGGTTATAGATGAATATGGGATGAACCTGTATGCCCGCACTTTTGCCTATGACGATGAAGAATTTGACTGGATTGTCGGCGCCATTGATTTGTTCGAACATGATGAGATCCGACTCATGATGAAAGAGACGCCGCATGACTTCTTTATCACACATCCGCTTGATGTTTATGCCGGCCAGCTGGCGCGTCCAACCATCATAGAATTTGACACAGCCGGTGAATACCACGGCCATGGTATGGTACTGAACACCTTTCCTGAAGTTTTTCTGAATCGCTTTGCAGATTATCTTCGTCGCGATCATATCGTTGGATATGTAGCGCGCACGGACCGCTATGGAACCACACAAATCGTAGACCGGCCTGCAGAGATACATTTAAAAGCGCTGTCCATGTATTTTGAAGATCGCAGTACTATTCCGGATGATATCTATAGAAAGTTCATTACGGAACGTTATGGCGACCGCGCCTATCCGATGCTTCGGGCCGCATTTGAAAACTCTTTGGACATCACCCTTTCGACGTTCTATACGCTTAACACAAACAGCACAAACCACTCCAAGCTGAACCATGATCCCTACCCGTCAAGTTACGGCCGGCATGTTTCAGGCGAGTGGATGGATCCACCGGTTACATATGTGCAGCGTGGCGTTAACAGGGAATTCCATTATTGGAAGGATATCGTTAATACTCTTGCACCCAACTGGGCCAAAGCCGGTGGAACTCAGCTGGAAGAAGTCCCATGGGTTCTTGAAGAGGGCTGGCTGGATCAGCAAGAGAATATGAATGAAGAGTACTTGCAGTTTATCCTAACTGAAAAGGAGTATGGCGTTGCACTGGCCATGGAAAACCTCAAACATCTGGAAGCGGCTCGACCTTACCTGAGCAATGAAGATTATGAGGATCTTTACCATCACTTTAATCATACGTTACTGACGATTCGTCTGCACCGTGAAGCGGCCGCGGCATATTGGGGTTTCCGGATTTATGCCCGGGGATCGGAATTCAGATCGGATTATCTTGTCAGTACACTTGATGCGCACTGGATAACATGTTGAACATATCCGATGAAATTGAAAATTATCCGGTGGCGCCACCCTACGGTCAGTGGAACTGGTTTGAAGATGCTGACATGGCCAGAACCTATCATCAATGGATCACCAATGGTTGGCCGAAAGATACGCATGGGTACCCGGTAAGTTATGGGGGAGAAACCTATCCCTGAATCATCAATAACCGTTCGCGGATATTTATCACGTTGCAAGGTGCAATTGTTTCTATATTTGTTTTTGGCCCAATTCATATGAAGAAATTATAATTTGCACGTAAATGAATTTCCCCTTGCTCGACAAATCACTTGACAAATCCAGATACATACCATGAAAATGAAAAAACCCAAGGCACTTCTGATAGCTGTTTCTATACTCCTGTTTATTGTGCTGATTATTGCAGTCCTGCTTTTTACTGATTTTCAGGGAGAAGTCTCGGACGACCGGGCTGTTGGTAGTGTTGTTGCATGGGGAAGAGATAATCAGGGACAGGTTAGCAACACCCCCATTGGCGATGATTTTGTAGATGTGGATGTTGGAACCCACCACAGTATCGCATTGCGGAGCGATGGTACGGTCGAGGTCTGGGGAAGCGACACGCAAGGTCAAATATCAAGCACTCCAACAGATCAGAATTTTATTGCTGTTGCCGCCGGGTTTAACCACAATATTGCATTGCGTGAAGACGGTACCATTGTTCAGTGGGGCTGGGATCATAATATTGCGAAAGGAGATAGAGATATTGTTAGTGGAGAAACGCCTCTAAGAAGTGGTTTTATCGCTATAGCTGCTGCAGGAAATCACAATCTGGCACTTCGTGAGAATGGATCTATCTATGCCTGGGGTTGGGATCATGACAGACAAGTGAGCGGCAGGCCTAAAGACAGAGGTTATGTGGCCATTTCTGCCGGTGAACTTCACAATCTGGCATTGCGGGAGGATGGCTCTATTGCAGCATGGGGCGGTGATAGATTGGGTTCTGTAAAAGATACTCCAGAGGGAACAGGTTTTAATGCGATAGCCGCCGGTGCCCGTCACAGTATGGCGCTCCGTGAAGATGGGACTATTGCAGCCTGGGGATGGGACCTGCGGGAAGAAATCAGCAGCACCCCAACAAAGAGAGGATTTAAAGCGATATCAGTTGGTTATACCCATAGCCTGGGATTACATGAGGATGGGACTATTGCAGCCTGGGGATGGGAGCGTCTGGATGCCGGTCAGATTAATGATGTGCCCCAAGGAAATAATTTTATAGCAATTAGTGCCGGAGATTTTCACAATCTTGCAATAAGGGCTGCAAACTGAAAGAAACCAGGTTCTTATTCCCCTTACAGGGTGAATAATATTTCAGTTGCTTTATTTACAGACAGCAACTCGGAAAAAGTATATATCCGGATAATTATAAAAGTGCTATTAAAACGGATACTTAAAAACCTTCATTATTTTTAAATGTAAAATGCAACATTTATGTATTGCAAGTTAATATGGTTTGTTTCAATTATAGGTTTGATATGGCTATTCAGTGGATGTAATTCTTTTGAAAAAGGGAGTGTTTCCGGCGCACTGAAATCGGTTGATAATGATACGGGTAAATGGGAGTTGGATTCACGCGAATCCAACACGATGAAAGACACAACACGCGATTCAGGGATCATAGATGTGCGAATGGAAACGGTTTACAGGCAGCGTTATCTGGAGTTCCCGGAGTTTTCAGGTGCTGTTCCTGTTCGTATAAATCCACCCGTATTACGCTGGCCGCGCACTATAAAAAACTATGTGAGATACGACGTTCGTCTCGCGCGTGAAAAAGATTTTTCTCAACCGGATAATACCCTTGGCAGAAGATCTTCACCTTGGGCCATGTTCCATCCCCATCAAAAACTGGATGATGGTACCTGGTACTGGCAGTATAGAACAACAGGTGAGCCGTGGTCCGAGACTCTGAGTTTTATCATTGACGATAACGCCATTCCAATGCCGATACCTCCTGCTTCAGAGTTTTTGAAAGCCATCCCTCGCGAGCATCCCCGGGTGCTGGTCGATAAATCGGAAATCCCGGCCATCCGAAACAGAAAAGACCGCGAAGATTTTCAGGCTATCGTAAAGGAGGCCGAAAAGGCCTTGCTTCTCCTGCTTCCGGATGAAAACGACGGGCTGCCGCGAGACGATGCCGAAAATCTGGTAATAGATTTGCCGGATCACTTGCCGAAAGATGAGGCAGCGGCCTATTATCGGGAGCAAGCCAGAAAAATGAGGCAGGATGCCAGCAAGCGCCTGGGTGATTATGCTCAACGAATTATACTTCCTTTAAGCAAGGCATACATCTTGACCGATGACGAAAGATATGCTGCTAAAGCTATTGAAACAGCATTGTCGGTGGCTGCGTGGGATCCGGATGGAGTATCTGCTTATCAGGATTTTGGCGATTCCCGATGCATGCTGTCCATGGCTATCGTCTATGATACCTTTAACAGCCGGTTGAGCGATGATCAAAAAGAGGCTCTGATCCTATCCATTCTTCCAAGGGCAACCCGCTTTTATCAAGATTGGAGCAACAGAATCGAAGTCAGGCTGTTGAGCGGGCACGTCTGGCAGCATATTCTGCATTATCTCTTCCTCACAGCCCTGGCATTATACGATGACGTGCCGGAGGCTTCCGATTGGCTGCAGTATTCCTATGAAGTTTTTCTTGCCCGAACCCCCCTTCTTGGAGGGATGGATGGTGGCTGGGCCGAGGGCGTGTCGTATTTTCCTATGAATGCAGAGACCATGATCGATATCCCCTTGTATATAAAAAAATACACGGGATTCGATTTTATCAAAACCCATCCCTGGTACTGGAATCAGGCGGACTGGCTGATCTACCACATCCCGCCGGGATCATCGGCAGATGGCTTTGCCGACAATACGGAAGAAATTTTTTCACCGGGCAGCAAATATGCGGCTTTTTCCCTTGAGCTTGCCAAACTGACTGGCAATCCCCGCGCCGCATGGTATTTCAATGAAATTTTCCGCTATGAGGATATCGATCTGTCCAAAGAACGCCTGCTTAGATGGATACGACTGACCAAAACGCATGATCTGGAGCTTCCCGAAATTCCCGATGGCCCCGGTCTGCCCATGGGAAGGGTATTCCGGGATATCGGGCTGGTAGGGATGCATACAAATCCGGAAAATACGACTGATAATCTTATGGTGGCTATGCGGTCCAGCCCGTTTGGATCCTACGGACATATGCTCTCCGACCAAAATACTTTCAATATCGTGTATGGAGGAAAGAGACTGTTCTACCGAACCGGGTACAAAGTGACGATGCAGGATCCTCATCGGGTAGGCTGGTATCAGAACACACGCAGTCAGAACGGGATCCTTGTCAATGGCCAGGGACAACCCTACAGTACGGAAGCTTTTGGATGGATTTCCAGATTTTTGCAGGGCAATGAATTAGCCTATGCAAAGGGTGATGCCTCAAATGCGTTTCAAAGCGAATTGACCAATGAAGACTATGGTGTGGTTAAGAATATCCGCCACCTGCTCCTGCTTAAGCCCGATGTCATCATCGTCTATGATGAACTTGAGGCCGAAGAGGCTGTGGAATGGTCCTGGCTGATTCACAGCATGGAGGAGCTGTCCGTTGATCCAGAGACCGGAAGTTTTTCGGCTTCGCTGGACATCGCAGACGGTGCCGGACGTCTCTGGTCTTCAGAAGAAGTATTCTGGGAGCTTGCCGATACGTTTGATGTGCCTGCTGTGAACTGGCGAGGAAGCCGCGGTCCGAATGGAAACATCAGAACGTACGATGACGATCAATGGCACCTCAAAGCCACCAGCAAACAGGCTGCTTCCAAAATGAGATTTTTCTCCGTTATCCGTGTTGCTCCGGGCGCCGGGTTGACAGAACTGTTGCTGGATAAACAGAACGAGGGACAGGTTGTACTTGGAGTGGGAGCATGGAGCATAACCGCCAATTTGGATTCATCCTTGCCTCCCGGTCTGGTGGTCAAAAATAGGGAAAGCGGGACCGTTTTTACCTCGCATGCTGAATCTGTTGAATTTGAAGGCAGGAAGTATCGCGGAGCATATGCCGCCAGTTCGAAACTTGTTGAAATACAGCAAGGTGAGCCGGTTTTCCATGAAGTCATCGATGAAATGTCCCATGTGATGAAACAGAGAAGAACCAATTATGAAATTCTATACCAGGAATAAAAAATGTCCTTTTCGTATCCTAAAACAAGCTGTTTGAAGTATATCCTTGCCTCCTCAACACTGCTGCTCGGATGCCAGCCTGGTGGAGAGACCCCTAGCAACCCGCCCAATATACTTTTTGCAATTTCTGATGACCAGTCTTATCCGCATACTTCGGCATATGGCGCCGATTTTGTGGATACCCCTGCATTTGACCGGATAGCGGAAAATGGAATCCTGTTTAACAACGCTTTTGCTGCTGCTCCTCAATGCAGCCCCTCAAGGGCTGCCATTCTTACTGGAAGAAACATATGGCAATTGGAGGAGGCAGGAACACACGGGAGCATGTTTCCATCAAAATTTCCGGTCTTCACCGATGTTCTGGAGCAAAACGGCTATTTCATCGGCTATACGGGCAAACCCTGGGCGCCTGGCAACTGGAGGGACTCCGGTTGGGAGCGGAATCCGGCCGGTCCCGAATTTAATATGCATTTTTTTGATGATGTTCCGTATTCAGGTCTAAGCGACCGTGATTATGCCTCAAATTTTAAGACTTTTTTGAATGAGCGTCCGAAAGGAGAACCATTTTTCTTCTGGTTTGGTGCGCATGAACCTCACCGGAGGTACGAATACGGATCAGGTGTATTGGAGGGGAAGGATCCGGATGCCCTAGACGTCCCGCCGTTTCTGGCTGATCGTGATATCGTCCGAAACGATGTCCTGGATTATGCCGTGGAAATAGAATGGTTCGATGCACAGCTTGGGAAAATGCTGGCTTATCTGGAATCCATTGGGGAGCTTGACAATACGGTTGTAGTGGTAACTTCTGATAACGGAATGCCTTTTCCCTATGCCAAAGCGAATTTACAGGAGCTGGGGACTCATGTGCCCCTTGCCATAAGCGGGCCGGGTGTTATGCATGGTGGCAGAATTGTGGATGACCTGACCAGCCTGATTGATATGGCCCCCACGTTTCTGGACCTTGCCGGAGCCAATCATTTCGATGGCATAACAGGAAGAAGTTTGCTCCCCGTATTCAAAAGTGATCAACAGGGCTTCGTGGACTTAAAAAGGGAATATGTCCTCACCGGAAGGGAGCGACATACCCATGCCCGGCCCGATAATGTGGGCTATCCCTCCCGGGCACTTCGCACACAGGAGTTTCTGTATGTTAAAAATTTCAAGCCCGACAGATGGCCGGCCGGTAACCCGCCTCCCGAAGTAAGACTGCCTTTGCCGGAACGTAATTATAAGGAAATTGTACATGGATATGAGGATATCGATGATTCGCCCACCAAAGAACTCATGATTAAAGAGAAGGAGCAATGGCCGGAACTGTTCCGGATCGGCTTTGAAAAACGTCCGGAAGCGCAATTGTATGATATCAGTTCTGATCCATGGACCATAAATGATCTGTCAGGTGATCCCGACTACGCCGGTAAACTGGCTGAAATGGATCGTCAGCTCATGAAACTTCTTGAACAACAGAAGGATCCAAGAGTTCTGGGTAAAGGCGACATTTTCGAAAGTTATCCGCGCTTCGGACTAATGCGCCTCTTTCCCGGTTTCAGTGAGCGTGGATCATATAATCCGGCTTTCATGGATACTGAGGCATTTGATCAGGTATTCATTGAGCGTAGTTCAATTGATACCGATTATTAAGGTGGCCGTAGTCCGACCCTGTAAATTAACCGTACAAAAAAAGTACCATGAACATTTTTAAAAAAGCCAAAGGATTTAAAAAAGCATTATCCGTGACCGGTATGATGCTATTGGGTAATTCAATTTTACCCGGTATCGGCCATGCTCAAAACGATTCGCCTAACTTCATTTTTATCCTCACGGATGATCAGGGCTGGAGCCATACCTCACTTGGGGTGGATGCCCGTAATCCGGAGTCAAAAAGTGATTTTTTTGAAACACCGAATATCGACCGGCTCATTCAGGAGGGTATCAGTTTTACTCAAGGCTACGCGCCGGCTGCCATTTGCTCCCCAACCCGAAGAAGCATTCAGTACGGAAAAACACCGGCACGGCTTGGCGATGACAGTTTTAAAGAAAATTATGATCCGAGGTTGGGTAACGACATCCTGTCCATTCCCATGGTCCTGAAATCGGCAAATTCGGATTACCGAACGGCACATTACGGCAAATGGGATCTTCGGGCCGGTATTTTCCCGGAGGACCTCGGTTATGATGAGAGTGACGGGGACACCGGCAACCGTCACGGAAATCACTTCATCCATGATGACGACAAATGGAATATGGTTTTCATTACAAACGATCCCAAGCGAACGGTTACCCTGGCTGAACGGTCCACTAATTTTATGGAAAGGCAGGTAAGGGATGGCAATCCTTTTTTCTTGCAGATATCTCACTATGCACCACATGTCGACATACAGGCCCGGCAGGAGACCTATGACAAGTACCTGCGAAAACCAAGGGGGCTAAAGCACAATAATGCAGGCATGGCAGCTATGACTGAGGATATGGATACCTCTGTTGGAATAATTCTTGATAAAGTGAAAAGGCTCGGTATAGAAGATAATACCTATATCATATTTATGTCTGACAATGGACCCGTTGAAGCAATTCCACAAGTACGGCCGGCAACCAGAAAACTCCAGCATCCGGAAAATTTTCCTTTCCCTTTGAGAAGTGACCCCCTCAGGGCGGGCAAGTGGACTCTGTACGAAGGAGGGATCAGGGTTCCATTTATCGTAACAGGACCCGGAATTAAACCGGGCTCGATGTCTCATGAATCGGTAGCTGGCTGGGATATCCTGCCCACTTTGGCAGAGTTGGCCGACTATCAGCAGCCGCTGCCGGTGAATCTGGATGGAGGAAGCTTTGCGGGGATCTTGAAATCAGGCGGGAAAGGAACCGTGAAACGAACAAATGACCATCTCGTATTTCATAGATTTCACAACAGTTATGGTCACTCAGCTATCATACAGGGTGATTATAAATTGATAAAATTCTGGATATCCGGGCACATGGAGCTGTACAATCTTGAAAAAGATTTCGGTGAACGTCACGATCTCGCTCAGGCAAACCCGGATAAAGCGAACGAGCTCTATGAGACACTCACGGATTACCTGCAAAAGGCAAACCCGGATTTGCTGCATAAATTGATCGGACAAGCCCGGTAATTATGAATAGGTAGAAAAACAGATGAAGTATCTGTAGTGATTTAAATTTTGCTCTTGTGTGACAGGTTGCCGCTATGGCGGATAATCGTTATGAAATTGGAAGAGTTTATGTAATGTAGAGTTTACTTAATCGTATTGATAACAATAAAGACATGAAGATGGATTTTTATCAAAGTAATGTTCGGTTCTCAACAATACCCATCAAATTCCTGGTTTTACCACTGTTATTACTACTCTCATCATGCAGTGATACAGAAAAGGACTCAAATATCACAATGTCGCAGGCTTTCTCCCCTGTCGATCTTGTGGAACCCCTGCTTGGTACTGCCGATTCGCGCTGGTTTTATTTCAGCTCGGCCAGCCGTCCGTTTGGTATGGTGAATCTGAGTCCCGATACGCAGAAGGAAGGTACCTGGCGCTCCGGCTACCGGTATCATAAAAATACCATTCACTTTTTCAGTCATATCCATGCCTGGCAATTGTCCGGTATTCCTGTGCTTCCGACTACCGGTGAGTTTAAAGGCCATCTTGGCTCTGACCAGTATGGATCACGTTTCAGCCATGATAATGAAATGGTGCGCCCGGGTTTTCATCAGGTGTATCTGGATGATTATGAGATTAATGCTGAATTGACGTCAACCACCCGGGTTGGATTTCACCGGTACACTTTCCCGGAATCTGAAGTCAGTCACATACTTTTCGATTTTTCCACTATTCTTGGGCCATCAGGTTCCGAAAGAGGATATGTAAAAATGGTGAGTGATTCCGAACTGGAAGGGTATGTCATTATGGAGGGGACGCTCAGGAGACCCAAGCCCGTAAAGGTCTTTTTTATCGCACAATTCGACAAGCCTTTTGAGACATTCGCCGGGTGGCAGGACGGCAAGCTTGTCGAGGTGAGTGATGTCATGGAAGGCGCGGCCATCGGGGCTTATGTGAGCTTCCCGACATCTGCCAATGAAGAACGCCTCATGAAAGTGGCGATATCATATGTGAGTACCGACCAGGCCAGACTCAATCAGCAAACAGAACTGGCACACTGGAATTTTGATCAGGTGATTGTGGAGTCACACAACGATTGGAACCGGTGGCTTGGCCGCATTGAAGTGGAAGGCGGCACAGAGGTGGAACAGCGAAGGTTTTATACTGACTTGTGGAAAGCATTGCAGGGCAGAAGGATTGTGAACGACGTGAACGGAAAATACCTCGACATGACCGGCGATGAGCGAAGGACAGGCCAAATTCCCCTGGATGGGCATGGCCGGCCCCTGTTCAACCATCATAGTTCCGATTCTTTCTGGGGGGCGCAGTGGTCGTTGAACACACTTTGGCACCTGGTCTATCCTGAAGTCACCGAGGACTTTGTCAACTCCATGCTTATGATGTATGACGACGGAGGTTTGATTCCGCGGGGCCCTTCGGGCGGAAATTATACCTATGTCATGACAGGTGCCTCAACCACTCCATTTATTGTAAGTGCCTGGATGAAAGGAATCCGCGGCTTCGATGTGGAAAAAGCTTATGAAGGATTGCGTAAAAACCATTTTCCCGGCGGACTGATGAGCAAGGCCGGATATGAGCATGACACTTTTAAAGGAGGTGGCATTGAGTATTACATGGAGCGGGGATATATCCCTCATCCCCTAAGTGATACGCGCTATGGATTTCATCAGGATGGCCCCGGCCAAACGCTTGAGTACTCGTATCAGGACTGGGCTCTGGCGCAAATGGCAAAATCACTGGGCAAGCAGGAGGATTATGAAATGTTCTCTGATAGGTCGCAAAACTATAGAAATATTTGGTACGAGGAAGAAGGCTGGATGTGGGTCAGGGATCATGACGGACAATGGAGAGAGCCCTTCGATGTTCTTGAGTATGGAAATGGTTGGATTGAAGGGAATGCCGCCCATTACACCTGGTGGGTACCTCATGATGTGCCGAGTTTGGCAGACCTCATGGGTGGAGAGCAAGCCTTTAATGAAAAGCTCAATCAGTCTTTTGAATATGGCAGAGAACATGATTTTGTAACGCAAAGAACGGAGGATAATGAGCTGAGGGATATCCGCCGGCGGAACTATATCAATTACGGCAATCAGCCTTGCATGCAGATGGCATTTCTCTTTAACTACTCAGGTGCTCCCTGGCTCACGCAATACTGGACCAGGCAGGTGATTAACACAGAATACGCAGGTATTTCGCCGGATGATGGATATGGGGGCGATGAAGACCAGGGGTTGATGGGAGCCCTTGCCGTGCTGATGAAAATCGGTTTGTTTTCTACAAACGGCGGATCGGCCATTGAACCACTTTACGAAGTTGCCAGTCCGATTTTTGACAGGATTACAATCCATCTGAATCCCGGGTATTATCCCGGTGAAACCTTTGTAATTGAGACAACAGGGAATTCACCTGAGAGTTATTATATCCAATCGGCTGAGTTGAATGGACGGCCTCTGGACTCGCCTTTTATTTCCCATGACCATGTGGTAAACGGCAGTGTTTTGAAACTGGTCATGGATTCGACACCAAATAAATCCTGGGGACTGTCACCTTCTCCATGAGGATCTAATGAACCGGGCATGCACAAGCATTACGATACGAGGTATTAAAAGATGAAGGCCAAACTCATCATAAAATTGTTTTCGGCCATTATAATCGTGCTTGTGCTGAGTATTGGTCTGATTATTTTTCTGATCAAGTCAGGAGTTTATAATCCTGGAGCTAACCGGCAGGATGGCCTCGTGCTACCTCCGGGAAATATGGAGGTACCGGTTCAAAGAAGCTATGTGTCGTCCGGTCATTCCGCGCTCAGGCAGGAATTGCTGGACTACTGGTGTGCTAGATCATTGCCTCCCCTTCAGGAAAAACTGATCGTCACTGCACCCAGGATTCTGCTTGCCTGTTTAATCACGGAGTCGCGGTTGGGTGAAGTGAATGCGTATATCCGGTCATTGAAGCCAAACGGCGTTTCCGGATCTTCCTGGCGGTTGAATCCGCATGGCGATTATGATTTTACGCAGATGGCGCTAATCCCCATGATCTATAAGTTTGATGACAGGCCGGATATCCTCTATCCGGAAACAAGAGATCATTTGGTGAATGTGATGATCGTTGAAAAGGGAGATCGGTTTAACACAAAAGTTCCCCGAACTTTTGGACTCGTAGAGGATACGGAAAACCATATTCTGATGACAGAGGGCACCCGCTATCTTATGAATAAATGGCTTGTCCGTCATGGTGAGACGGATCCGCTCTATGATAATCAGAAAAACGGCATGGAGGATCAGCTGGCCGCCTATCTGGAGGAAATGGTTGCCTGCGGAATCTACGAATTCAATTCTGATCCCTATCTCGGTTACACTCTGTCGGCCCTGCTTAATCTCGAAGCATTTGCTGATGGCCCGGTGCAACATCTGTCCCGGAAACTGCTGGACCGGATGAACTGGCAATATGCCCTGGGAAGTTTCAACCTGCGGCGTCATCCTCCTATCCGCAGGCAGTACCGTAAGCATACGAAGACCGAATTGAACAGGGATTATCATACGGCTGCCATGAAAACATGGTTGAGTTTCTATGCAGATATCCTGAACATTGATCTGGATCTTCATATGGAAAGAGGGAAGCACATAGCACTGTGGGCAGCTATCATGCCCTACCGGCCGGCCGATGCGGTGATTGACTGGACATTGGCCAAGCCGGAGCCATACCTGGTTAAAATGGGTCATGGTTCGAATTCCTGTCCGGAAATCTATTCCGGCGATCCTTCTTTTCTGTTATCCGCAGGTGGGGCCAACCAGGGAAGACGTTCCCTGATACTGCCGCGTCCCATTATTCTGTTTTCGGACGATCATAAAAGCAAGCTGTCCGAAGTCTTCCATATGATGGGCCCGGGAGAGGATTTTATGAATTGGAATAACACCGGAGTGCATGATCGTTTTGCCGTGGCAGCCGGACCCGTGCGGATTCCCGCGGGGAAAAACCCGTTGCATGTACATGAGAACTGGAGTGTATTCGAATTATCCACGGAACTGTTACTGGCAGCTTTTTCGACCCCGGATCTTGGCATAATGGCAATTATCGACGGAGAAGTAGCCGATGCCGAAGAAAAACTAAAAGATGTGATTGCCGACAATCCCGAAACAAAGCTTCTGGATGGAAAATTTGTCCATCGCAATGGAACGCGCATTGCGTTTAATGCAACGGCTCCCAGGAATTTGTGGGTAATTACTTCCATAAACAACCAGATGGTAAACAGGAAATTCGAAACCTGGGCGGCATTCACTTTATATCAGAATCAGTGAAGAGCATTTTCAAAATGACAAGCGTGAGAAAACCTGATGATAATAATCCGATTTGATCAGGATTTTTATCTTCCGAATCGATTAACCCCAAAAAAATCATGGCACATATCGGAGTAACACCAAACCCAAAAGTAATGTCAGTGGCCAAAATGGCTTGCGTCACATCCGTCTTCATTGCATCATGCACTCCAACTCTGGATGAAATAGATCATCAGAAGCCCAATATAATATTCATATTTGCAGATGATATGGGTTATGGAGATGTAGGGGCTCTGAATCCTGAAGGACGAATTCATACACCGGCACTTGACAACATGGTACAAAACGGACTTACTTTTTCAAGTGCTCATGCCAGTGCTTCGGTATGCACCCCTTCCCGGTATGGCCTGCTGACCGGGCGGTATGCCTACAGAACAAGCGCAGCGGCCCGTGGCGTATGGGGGTTTAATGAACCGGTCATCGAGCCGGAGAAGGAGACCATAGCTTCACTGCTGAAAAAGGTCGGATACACAACCGCGGTCACTGGAAAATGGCATCTTGGTCTGGGCTGGCAGACAAAAGATGGTGCAAAAGCCGAACTCGATGAAATCTCGGGTTATTCCAATGTTGATTACTCCCTTGAAGTTGACAATGGTCCCAACGACTACGGGTTTGACTATTCGTTTATACTCCCGGCTTCTCTGGATATTCCTCCCTACATGTTTCTCAGAGATCATAAGGTGATCGACCCGGATATCATCCTCACAACTGAAATTTATCCCGACAGAATGCCGGATACCGAGTATTCCTGGGATAAAAAGCATTCCAACGAGCATGCCGTGTACTGGGAAAAAGGAGTGTGGTGGCGTCTTGGCGAGATGTCGCGCTCCTTCAGGATTGAAAATGCACAGCCGGAAATCATCGAGGATGGTATCCGGTTCATTGAAAAACAAGCAGTGGAAAATCCTGATGATTCCTTCTTCCTGTATATTCCGCTGACAGGACCTCATACACCATGGGTGCCGAGGGAGCAATTTGAAGGGAAATCGGAAATTGGCTTGTACGGTGATTTTGTTATGGATATTGATGATTTCGTTGGCCGGATACAACAAACACTTGTGAAGCATAGTATTCATGATAATACCATGCTGGTTTTTGCAAGTGACAACGGAGGCTACTGGCCTCAGGAAGAAATTGATCTGCACAACCATGATTCCAATTGGGGGCGAACCGGTCAAAAAGGGGATGTTTGGGATGGAGGACATCGCATACCTCTTATCATAACCTGGCCGGAACACATCGAGAAAGCAACAGAATATCACCACCTGATCAGCCTGACCGACTTTTTTGCCACTTTTGCAGAGTTGACAGATCAGAAAATGGACGACGACATGGGTGATGACAGTTTCAGCTTTCTGCATGTGCTGAACGGTGAGACAGAAAAGCCGACTCGCCAATCCATGATTCACAATTCTTCAAGGGATATGTACAGTATTCGCATCGATGGTTGGAAGTATATCGAAGGCCTGGGTTCCGGAGGATTTACATACCCCTATTTTGAAGAAGCAGAAACCGGTGGAGCTCAGGGTCAGCTTTACAGGATAGCATCAGACAGCCTGGAATCCGAAAATGTGTATCTGGCCTATCCGGACAGGGTGCAAGCCTTGAAAAGGAAACTCGAAGGGCTTATTGATGAAACAGAAAGGGTTGTTTATAAAAAGTAAAAGAAAATGATAAAAAAAAGCATCGGCATTCTCGCGCTTGTTCTCTGCATCAGCTTGATAAATGTCAGGACGGCCCGTCCGCAAGATAAACACGAGAGCCGGCAGCCCAATATTCTGGTGATTTTCTCTGACCAGCATTCGGCCTGGGCAATGAGCAGTGCGGGAGCGGATTTTATCCAAACACCGCATCTTGACCGACTGGCTGATGATGGTGTGATGTTCACCAATGCATATACCACCAACCCGGTTTGCATGCCCGCACGGGTGAGCATGATGACCGGTCGCATGCCCAGTGAATTGGGTATGAATTATAATGGAGCAGTTGACAGTTTCTTTGTGAGTCCTGCATTGGGTGAACACCTTAAAAATGCAGGTTATGAAACGGCATGGATAGGTAAATCGCACTTGCGCCCGACCGCAGATCGGGGCCTGGACACCTTTATGGTTTTCAATCATGATGATGCCAGATCTACACGAGAAAGTCTGGAATTCATAAAACAGGATCGTGAACGTCCCTTCTTTCTTCTCACGAACTACCATCGGTCTCATGATATTTCCCAATATGCTCGCAAAATTGGGAACAATCCTGATGAGATAATACCCCAGGGCGAACTTGAACGTATTCCTCACGAAGATTACTTGCCACCATTGCCGGATAATTTCGAAATACCTGCGCACGAACCAACCGCCATACGTGAAATTGTGGTTCCGGCGCATCTGAGTATCTATACACTCGTCAATGCCGATGAGCGTGCCTGGCGTGAGTATCTTTGGGCATACGGCAGGCTTGTCGAACAAATGGATGAGCATATTGGTGCCTTGCTGGATGGTTTGCGTGAAGAAAATCTGTACGATGATATGCTCATTATCTACCTGAGCGATCACGGAGAAGGCAGCGCCGCTCACAGATGGAACCAGAAACAAATCCTGTATGAGGCTTCTGTAAATGTGCCGTTTATCGTGAAACCACCCGGTGGCAGCGGTATAGCCAGTCGGATAGATCGGGTCAATGTGGTTTCGGCCATATTGGATCTGATGCCAACGGTTTCAGATTATGCTGAAGCCGGGATCCCTGAGGAATTGCATGGTCGCAGTGTGCGGCCCCTGGTCGAAGATCCCGAAAGTGAGGCGGTACATCTCTTCGTAGTGGCCGAAACAACTTTCGGAAGTTTCAGTGACGGGAATCACGGTGTCTCGGGCCGTATGCTCAGAACGCCTCAGTACAAATATATCGTCTATGATAAAGGTGATTACCGGGAGCAGCTCTTCGATATGCTCGACGACCCCGGAGAGACCCTGAACCTGGCCGTCCGACCCGAATATCGTCAGGTCTTGCACGAATACCGAAAGATTCTGCGCCAGTGGATTCTTGAAACGCATGATTTCTTTGATGGTGTACCCATCGAATCCGATAAACCCTGATGGAGATGGACATCACCCATTCAACAGGTATAAAAGACTCCGGATGTCATTCAACATACATTCACTAATGACCTGGAACATTACTCATCTGCTAATAAAATCGCTTTCATAATCATGCTTAAACTGTTTTTTTTTCCGTTGATTCTTTTTTCGTCCAATCTCCTTTTCGCAGAAACGGAATTGTCGGGTAATTACATAGTTGCAAATAAGGATCAGTCATCGACTAAAAATGAGGTGAGTCAGGAGATGTCTCCCGTTCAAAAAGTCTATCCGCTGATCGACAGCGCCCACTCCCGCTGGTTTTTCTTCAGTTCGGCAAGCAGGCCGTTTGGGATGGTGAATCTGAGTCCGGATATGGCACTCGACGGTGCCTGGGATTCCGGCT
>SLKA01000084.1 GCA_007134845.1 Balneolales bacterium | reverse complement strand
TGGTCAGGCTGAGGTTGCTGCGCCAGGTGTTGAAGGTGCCGTAGGAGATTCCGGCCGATGCTGCCAGCGGCTCCGTCGGTTTGCGCGTGATGATGTTGATGACGCCACCCATGGCATTGCTCCCGTAGAGGGATGAGCCCGGACCCTTGTAGATTTCCACCTGTTTCACATTCGCCGTGCTGATGCTGTTCCAGTTGACGCCGCCGGTGTCGGAGTTGTTCGTTGGCACGCCATCAACCAGCACCAGGGTGCGGCTTTGCTCCTCGCCGGAAAGTCCGCGCACGGTTACGTTGGGACGCATCGTGAAAAAACCGAGGGTGCTTGATGTGTGCACGCCGGAAACATTTCTGAGCATATCAACCAGGGTGGCGGCGGGCGTGAGGGACATCTCATCAGATGAAATGACGCCGACTCTTCCGGGCACTTCGGAGAGGGAACGCACATTTTTGGTGGCGGTGACCTCGATTTCATCGAGGACGCGATAGAGGGTGTCGCTTTGCCATTGTGCCTGAGCCGGGGAGTTAAGCGTAAGTTCGGCAAGCAGCATCAGAACGGCAGAAAGAACAACCTGGAGGGGATATGATTTTACTTTCATGGCAGTCAATAATTTTTTTAATCGGCCCGGCTCATGGTTAGTTTTCCATGCTGGATGCCTTTGATGGCGATCAGTTTGTCAGCCAGTTCCGTAAGTGCGGCGGCTTTGCCTTTCACGGCAATGATTTCCATACAAAGTTCCTTTTCGAGATGGAAATGCTGCGAGGACAGGATCATGTCATGATAGTCATGCTGCAGGTCGGTCAGTTTTTTCAGCAGATCCCGTTTGTGATGATTGAAAACAAGTGTGATGGATCCGGCAACGAGATTATTGCACTGCCATTTTTTTGATACGGAATTTGTATTGATTAAATGGCGGATAGCCTGGGAGCGGTTGGTGAAATGGTTTTCCGCGGCAAAATCATCCAACGCTTCCAGGAGCTCCATCTCTAATGAAACACTAATGCGAACGATCGACATCGTATTACTTTTTAATATTTTTGTATTACTCCTGACGGTAATGTACTACTTATTTGTCATATAGAAAACTTGAATGGGAAATATTTTTGATGTAAATATGATTGCGGGATCATATGGAGTGATGCCGGATGCGGTACTCCCTGGGGGGAGAATAAATGGAAAGGGTGCCGGGCTTGGCAGCATTGAGGCTTGCCCTTTCCATTTGGTTTTACCGGATTACCTGTGCGATGACCTCCTCCATCTCCACTGCAGCCACCTGCATCACATCCTTGATGACACCGCCAAAGGGACGCGCCAGCAATTCCGAATCCATGCGTGATATGTACGTTTTGCCATCGCTTTTCTCGTAGATGGCGATTCGACAGGGCATGAGCGGTGAAACAATGCGCTCGTCATCCAGCTTGAGGATCTCGGCCGAGTATTTGGCGGAACAGAGCTCGAAGATCTTGACATTGTGTACGTCGTGCCCATGTCCACGCAGGGTTTCCTTCATGTTGTGAACAGTAAGAATGCTCCATCCGGCATCGCTGACGGCCTGCTCAAACTGCTCGACTGTGGAATCAAAGTCGCCGTACCGTGACTCGTCCTCAAGCATCATCATGCCGGGAAGGCTGTAAAATCCGACGAAAGCCATGATCGCCAATCCGGCCACAACGCCGACGATACCTGCTATTGCTGTTTGCTTATTCATAATCGACTCCATTAGTTGTATTTGGGTAAGGTTGTCATATATAAATATAACTATATATATAATTATATGCAACGTAAAAAGTGCCTCCATATGTTATTACCTGTGAATGAGCCATAAAAACTTTCGGGGCGGTAGTTTCAGTGCTTTTCTGTTTCGGAGTGGATCTGCGGGAAATACCCGGTCAGCACCAGTTTTCAGATTTTTAAGAAATGATATTTATTTGAAGCAAAGGTGTTATTTTGTCTGCTGAATTATTAAAAAAATGGAATATTGGGTTTAAAGTACAGTTTGGTATGGCGACACTGATAAAAAGAACGGGTATCCTCTTCATACTGGCGCTTGTCATTGGCTCCTGCGCCTCATCCGAAAAGATGCTGCAAAGGGGTCAGTATGACCGGGCCATAGAGCGGGCCGCCGACAGGCTGATGAAAAAACCGAATAATGAAAAGGAGCTCAGAGTCCTGAAGGAGGCTTATGAACTGGCGAATCTGTTCGACCGTGAGCGTATTGAATTTCTTGAGATGGAAGGGCGTGAAGAGAGCTGGATCGAGATCTATCTGCTTTATGAGCAGATGAATGACCGACAGAACAAGGTTCGCCGGCTGCCCTCGCAGATTCGAAGTCAGTTCACGTTTTTCAATTTTAACGAACAGATTATTGAGTCGAAAGCAGCAGCAGCAGATGTCTCCTACCGGCGCGGACTGGATTTTCTCGACCAGGGTGACAGACGGAACGCCAGACGGGCATTTGCAGAATTTGAAAGGGCGCAGAGCATCTATCCGGGGTACGAGGATGTGCTCAGATATCTTGAAATAGCAGAAATGAGGGGAAAAACCCATGCCCTGTTTTACATTGAAAACAATTCCGGAATGGTCATCCCCGAGTTTTTCGATGCGGAGATCAGAAAAGTGACGCTCAGCGACCTCAATACGAGATGGATCAACTTCGATACCTGGGAGAACGAAAATATTGACTACGATCACTTTCTGGTGCTCAATATCACTGAAATAGCGTTTTCACCCGAAACCATCAACAACAATTCCTACAGTGTGCTGGAAGAAGTGCAGGACGGGTTGCGGTATGAGCTGGATCAGAACGGTAATGTGAAAAAGGATTCGCTTGGCAATGACATCCGCGTGCCGAACATCATCACCGTTTCCGCAGAGATCACGGAGACCCGTCAGCTGAAAACGGCCCTTGTTTCCGGCTCGCTTGATTTCTATGAGACAGAAACGGATCAGCTGATCCGGACGGACAACATCAGTGTCGAGGCGATTTTTGATCACAAATACGCACGTTATTCCGGGGACAGCCGGGCGCTTTCCGTGGATCTGCAGCGTGTTGTACGTGGCGACCGGGTGCCGTTCCCTTCCAACGAAGCGATGATGATGGATGCCACCCAGCTGCTCAAGGACAAGTCGAAGGCGATCATCCGGGCCAACCGGCGCGTGCTGGAGAGTTAGGGAGATGTAGCATGAGGTATCTTGTCACAGGTCGCATCAGGCCGGGCAAATATGAGCCTCTACTACGGGCCATTGAAAACCGCACCCTGGGGCGTGGATCGGTTGCGGGCGGCGAGTATATTCGCAACATGAAAAACGCGCGAAAAATGGAGAATGGGGATCTCCGCGACGCGCATGCCAGACACAATTGCAAGGATGCCACCGGTGAGGAGCCCTGGGCCTGTTCACACTGCGACTGCACGAAAAAATTGGAGGAAAAAATGGAAGGATGGGGTGTGAAATTTCCGAATGAAAACTTTGTCAACGAAGAATCGGCGAATAAATGATAAAAAAAAAGCGATTCAATGGCTTTTTGTGCATTCCAGTCGCTTGTCGGCAAAAGCCTTGAAAAAACCAAGTGACTCCAGGTTTTTCATTGAGTCGCGACTGGCGGCCTTTTTCCGGCTCAACACCATCCAGAATACTCTGTACCGGCTTTTCCATCTTTTTGCCGCCGTATCGGTAACCGTCGACACGATCGCCCCTTTGCACTCCGAGCATGCGGAGAGCTGCGACCATGGCGGAAGTCTGTTGATACAGCTCCGGCCAGGTGACTTCGCGTGTCTTCCCGGATTCGTCTCGGGCGATGATGGCTGGCCCGGAACGGTCCCGGAGCGGGTATTTTTAACTATTTTTAACTGGAAACTATCTCTTATAATCACAATACATTACATTAGAGATACACCGCACTTCAGGAAAATCCGCAGGTACGGGTTCCAAAAGCACAAATTGGCACAGCCGGACCCGGCAGGAGGCGTGTTGAGCTGAGGTGCCGGCAGGTAACCACGACGATATCCCGAATTGAAAACATCCCGTCTGAACCATGACTTCTCTGAATCTGAATATTAGCGGATTGCCCAAATCCGCCACGCTTGCCATAAATGAGCGCAGCCGGGAACTGCGCAGGAAAGGAGTAAAAATATACAATTTCGGACTGGGACAGTCGCCCTTTCCGGTGCCGGAGCCGGTCTGCCAGGCCCTCCGGGAGAATGCGCATCAAAAGGACTATCTGGCCGTCGAGGGATTGCCGGAGCTGCGGCAGGCGGTAGCCGAATATCAGTCGCGCAAGGTCGGTTATCCTTACAAGGCGGACCAGGTGCTGGTCGGGCCCGGATCCAAGGAGTTGATGTTTCTGATGCAACTGGTCTACTACGGGGATCTTGTCATTCCCAATCCAAGCTGGGTATCCTATGCTCCGCAGGCTCAGATCATCGGCCGGCAGGTGCGCTGGCTCTCCACACGTGCTGATAACAACTGGATGTTATCGGCCGACACCCTGGAAGAGCACTGCCGCGTAGATCCGGACCGTCCCCGGCTGGTCATCATCAATTACCCGTCCAACCCGACCGGGGCCACCCTGGATGAAAAACAGCTCCGGGACATCGCCGAGGTCGCCCGGAAGTACGGAGTCGTTCTGTTATCGGATGAAATTTACGGAGAGCTGCACCACGACGGAAAACATCAATCCATTGCGCAGTATTACCCGGAAGGAACGATCATCAGTCACGGGTTGAGCAAATGGTGCGGGGCCGGTGGATGGCGGCTCGGCACATTCCTATTTCCCGAGAATCACATGAAGTTAATGAACGGGATGGCAGTGGCGGCGAGTGAAACATTCACGTCGACATCCACCCCCATTCAATATGCAGCGGTTAAAGCATACCGGGAGAATCCGGAGATCGAGGAGTATCTGACCAAAGCCCGTCACATCCTCAAGATGCTGGGACAATCGGTGATCGCATCGCTGCAGTCGGCCGGTGTAACCGTACCGCAGGCCGAAGGCGGTTTCTACCTGTTTCCCGATTTCTCCGCATTCCGGGAGTCGCTGCTAAAAAAATCGGTTAAAAACAGTAAAGACCTGGCTGAGTATATACTCGACCGGACCGGAATTGCCTGCTTGTCCGGCTCCGTATTCGGGTGCCCTTTAAAAGTTCTGTCCCTGCGGATGGCTTATGTGGATTTTGACGGTGAAGAGGCCTTGCGTGCGTATGATGTGTTTCGGGTCTCCGGCCAAAGCGATGAAGACTTCCTGAGACAGGTATGCCCGAATGTTATCGAAGGTGCACAACGATTGGCCGATGAGGTCAGATCGTGGTAAATTGCTGGTTCAACCAATTCTCCGGATGAGATTATTGAAATGTAACACTGGTTTATTGGCGCAAGCTTTTTTGTGCGTTGTAATACTTGAAAACTTGTTGCATTAAAAACTTGAGACCACCAAGTCATTTTTTGGGTATATAACCAGTCGACTCTGAGAAAGAGTTTAAATGATTGTAATAAAATAACTTAACAGGGATTTTAAATTGTTATAATTGTAAGAAAAATCGTTGTTTTTAACAAAAACTTGCAGTTATGATCGGTAATAGGCCAGACCAAAACCAACGCGACTGCTTTGACCCGTTGCTTAAAGATTTCCTCAATTCGAAACATGAATTGGCCATCATGGCCGACGAGTTACCTTGGCAAGACATTGAATCGCGGCTTGCACCGGTTACAATCTGAGAAAGCGCCTGAAACAAATCAGGCGTGATATTTTTGTCCCCATTTTCCGAGAGCTACCTATTTGGGGTGAACCCTTGTACTATGCAGCAGCTTAACAAAAAAGCAAATCCTGAGTTATTCAGGGTCGACTAATTAAAAACAATCTGAAAATTATGAGTTTTTTACCACCAGATCGGCCGATTGCCGTTATAGATGTTGATAAATGCAAAACCAATATCCGGAAAATGGCACGTAAAGCTGCCAAACGAAACCTCCGATATACTCCACATTTCAAAACACATCAGTCCATTGAGATCGGCTCCTGGTTCCGTGATGAAGGAGTTGATTCGATTCAGGTATCATCTCCCGACATGGCGAATTATTTTATCCATCAAGGGTGGAAATCAATAACCATAGCCTTTCCCCTTTCACCATCATGGCTATCTAAAATTGACGATCTGGCATCTCGTGTCAATTTGACAGTTTTTATCAATTCAACTGAAACAGCTAAAATTGCCGGTGAGTCACTCAACAATCCAGTAACTGTCTTTACGGAAGTTGATTGCGGCTTCAACCGGAGCGGTATTCCGGCGGAAGACGCCGCACAGTTTGAAAAAATTCTGAATGAAATCAACAAGCATCCCAAACTAAGATTTTATGGATTTTATGTGCATGACGGTCGAACCTACCAATGCCGAAGTGCCGATGAAGTAGCACATACGATCCACCCGGTTTTTGAAAAACTTTCAGCAGTAAAAAATAATTTTCCGGAAGCGATTATCCGGTTGGGAGATACACCTTCTTGCAGCCTGTTAAACGATTTTGGCGTTGTGAGTGAAATATCACCCGGCAACAATGTGTTCTATGACCTGATGCAGGTTCAGATCGGAAGCTGCAGCTATGAGAACATCGCCATGGCAGTGGTTTGTCCGGTAGCAGAAGTTCATCCTCAAAATAACAAGGCCATCCTTTATGGGGGAGCCGTCCATTTTTCAAAAGAGAGAATCAGAATGAATAATTTTGAATGCTATGGACAGGTTGTGCGGTTTGAAAATCAAAATTTCGGTGAACCTGTCACGGAAGCTATTTTGACCGGCCTTGCTCAGGAACATGGCATCCTCCACCTTCCGGAAATATTATCAGCAAAATTAAGGCTGGGCGATTATCTGGCACTGTATCCGGTCCATTCCTGTCTGACGGCCAATCTTTTCAGCCACTATCTGACTACCGATGGCCAGCGTATTGAAAAGCGGATATTATCATGAATAAACCCGGACAGGTCTTCGGGTATCATCAGAGACCGTTACCAAAATATCCGTTTCAGTTATGGAAGTCTGGATGATCCCGGTTCGCATCAACAGGAACGTGATGAGTTGTATTCTTCGATCCGGAAGATGTGGACTAGTACACTCCGGCTCCCGTTCAGTTGCATATACGGCACTTATCCGGTTAGGGAAAAAAATGGGATAATGCAAGTACTTAAACGGGATTTTATCATATATTCGAAACAAGAATGGACAACATCGGCTATTTTTTTTCAAACACATGCAAAGAAAAGAATTTTTAAAACACACGGCGGTGGCTCTGGGTGCTTTTACTGTCGTACCCCGTTATGTGCTGGGAGGAAACGGTTATACCGCCCCGAGCGATCAGTTGACCAAAGCGGTGATTGGGGTCGGATCCATGGGCCGGGGCCATCTTAACTATCCGGGATCACGTCTGGTGGCGGTTTGTGACGTGGATGCAAACCATCTTAAACGGGCGCTGGAGATGAGCGGGCCGGGGGTGAGAGGCTATCACGACTACCGGGAAGTGCTGGAACAGGATGATGTGGATATTGTCCATATCGTAACTCCGCCCCATTGGCACGGGATCATGGCGGTGGATGCCGCCAATGCCGGCAAGGATATCTGGTGCGAGAAACCGATGACCCGGACTATCGGGGAAGGCAAAAAGGTCGTCGAAGCGGTTCAGCGAAATGGCGCCATATTCCGGTTGAATACCTGGTTCCGGTTCCGGGGAAGTTTTTACGGAATGAACACTCCTGTGCAACCCATAAAAAAACTGGTAGAAAACGGCGTTCTCGGGTGGCCGCTCACCGTTACGGTGAACAATAGCACGGGCTTCGACTGG
>SLKA01000095.1 GCA_007134845.1 Balneolales bacterium | reverse complement strand
TGGCGCCGTCATAATCACCCTGGTAAAGCAGTTGGATGAAGGCGGGGATATCCACATTCACCGGACAGGCTTTCATGCAGACCGGATCGTTGCACTCCAGGCAACGATTCGCCTCCTGCAGTGCTTTTTCAATGTTGAATCCCTCGGAAACCTCGCAAAAGTTGGTGATGCGCTCCTTCGGATCCTGTTCATCCGGCAGGTGCCGGGGTATTTTCATCCGATCTTTTGGCTTGAGGGCAATCACCTTGGGCCGTTTTTGCCCTTTGCCGCCAGCCGCTTTCATATCCTGTCCGTTGCCGCTCATATATGCCTGCAATCCGTGGTTACTGTTCTGTTTTTCCAGGTTTCAAAGGCCTGCTGCTCCGGGCCGATATACGTTCGGTTCCGGGCGATAAGCTCATCAAAATTGACCTGATGAGCATCAAACTCCGGACCATCAACACAGGCAAATTTCAATTCACTTCCTACGGTGACACGGCAGGCTCCGCACATTCCGGTACCATCCATCATGATGGGATTCAGACTGACCCATGTCCGGATTCCCGGCTCGCGTGTCACTCCGGCCACCGCACGCATCATGGGCAACGGTCCGATCGCATACACGGCATCGGGCTTGCCCTGCCCGGTAATAATTTCCTGCAGGGCATCTGTTACAAAACCCTTTTTCCCGTATGATCCGTCGTCCGTTGTCACAATAAGTTCATTCGATGCCCCGGCCATTTCATCTTCCAATATCATTAGCTCCCGGGTTCGCGCTCCCATAATACTTATTACGCGGTTTCCTGCCGCTTTCAATGCCTTGGCAATAGGATAGATCACCGCGGTTCCCACACCTCCGCCAATGCATACCACCGTTCCGAAGTTTGAAACCGGGGTGGGTTCTCCCAGCGGACCAACCACATCCTCAAAATGATCTCCCGCCTGCAGCTCCGAGATGATGTGTGTGGTCTTGCCGATGGCCTGGACTATGAGGACGATCGTACCTTTTTCCGGATCTGAATCCACTATGGTCAGCGGGATCCGCTCACCGGTCGGTGTGGCGCGGACGATTACAAAATTTCCGGCTTTTCTCTTTTTGGCGACCAGAGGCGCCTCCACCGTCAGTTTGCTGATTGTCGGTGCCAATATCTGGGTTTCAATAATACGATACACGGTGTGCTCCTTGGTTATGAAATCATATCCGCCATGCTGAATCCGGTGTTAATGACTGAAACGGATTACAATAGTATGACAATGATGGAACTGTTATATAAACAGATAATATTTGCTGAAAACCAACTGAGGATCCTGAATCTGCCCCGCTGTTTGCCTTACGCAGGGACAATTTTTGATAATACTATTTAAGTAATTAATAATAATGATTATCTGTATTTATTACAAGACGTGCATTCAAACCAGTGGTATAACCCGCATAATGCTCACGTCCGGTTCCTGCTATAATTTATTGTGAGTGCCATCACAGAATGGAGGACTGCCGGTCTGCTTGCAACCGCACCAGGCGACATTCTTTTCTTTTTCAATTTTTTCGACAACCGGCTTGAACGGGGTGGGTTTGTGTGAACCATCGCAAAATGGTTGATTCTTTGAACGTCCGCAGGCGCACCATGCATAGGTCCCCGGCTCGACTTTCATGACAAATGGCTTTGTGGCAGCTACTTGTGGTTTCTCCATTTTTTTCGAAAGTTTAAGATGTATAACTATGAGCCCGGGTCGTATGTTCCGGACATTTCTTGCAATCTAAGACATTCGCATCAAAATGAAAACTGCAGCCACTCCGGCTGATTCAGGTCCCGATAATGGGACGCACACCGTGTATAATAAACTGGACCCCGATGGTGAGTGCGATGAATCCCATCATGCGGGTCAGTGCTGTCATCCCTGTTTTGCCAAGCATAAGGGTCACACTGTGTGATATTGCAAGCAGGCCAAATGATGTCACTGCAATCATCACAATAGCCAGCAGCGAATAGGCCATCTTCATGATCAGGAGTCCGCCCGTAACACGGCTATTTTCGTTGTCAAATTTATGTATATTTAATTTCCGGATGAATTCATTAAACGTTCGATTTATTGTTTATTGTGATATGGCACAAAAAGAAATTCCGTGGGACAATATTCTGGAAAAAGCCAAAATCATTCTGAAAGAGGCCGCTGACAGAGAAGAGGCCATGCAGCACATTTGCGCACTTCTGCACCGGGAAGTTCCGCATTACGACTGGGTTGGCTTTTACCTGGTTGATCCGCTTGCCGAAGGTCAGCTTGTGCTTGGACCCTATTTTGGGGAACCAACAGAACATGTCCGGATTCCATTTGGAACCGGCATTTGCGGACAGGCAGCCGAAACGCGCAAAACCTTCCTCGTCAACGATGTAAAGGCCGAATCAAACTACCTGGCATGCAGCCCCGAGGTGGAATCTGAAATTGTGGTGCCAGTCATCAAGGGCAAGGAGCTGATCGGCGAAATTGATATCGACTCCGAAACAAAAGGGGTTATGAGCAAAAACGATCAGAAGCTGCTGGAAGCCATCGCAAGGGAAGTGGCGGAATTCTTTTAATCCACACCTGTAATCCTGCTCGGATTCGTTTTTGGTGCACTGAATAGGTGATGCGAATACCGTAAGGTCACAGCACCGTCTTCAGATACTTACCGGTCGGGCTGTCCGGATGTTGCGCCACCTCTTCCGGCGTCCCTTCACAAACGATCGTTCCTCCGCCAAAACCGCCATCCGGACCGATGTCAATCACCCAGTCGGCCGATTTGATGATGTCCAGATTGTGCTCAATGATGATCACCGAATGTCCGCGATCGATCAGCCGGTTAAACGATTCGAGGAGTTTGGCGATATCCTCGAAATGCAGGCCGGTGGTGGGTTCATCAAAAAAGTAGAGAACGTGCTCTTTTTCGGTTCGTGACAGATAACGCGCCAGCTTCACGCGCTGCGCCTCGCCCCCGGAAAGTGTGGTGCCGCTCTGACCCAGCCTCAGATAGCCCAGTCCGACATCATCAAGCACCTGCAACCGGCTGGCGATCTGCTTCTCATCCACAAAAAAGTCGAGCGCCTCAGACACGGACATCTCCAGCACATCATGAATATTTTTCCCGCGGTACTTGACACTCAGCACATCCTTCCGGAACCGGGTGCCGCCGCACGCCTCGCAGGGAAGCTCAATATCGGCCAGAAACTGCATTTCGATGGTTTGCACGCCCTCACCCTGGCACGTCTCACACCGGCCGCCCGGCACGTTGAAGGAAAAATGACCGGCTGTATAGCCCATGATCTTCGCTTCACGCGTCTTCGAAAAAAGATCGCGGATCCCGTCAAACGATTTGGTATACGTTGCGGGGTTGGACCGGCTTGAACGACCGATAGGCGACTGATCCACCATCTCGGCACCATCAATATACTGCAGCCCTTTCAGGGACCGGAACCGACCCACTTTGTCGTTGTACACCCCGAGCTCCTTCATCATGCCGGCATAGAGGGTCCGGTGAACAAGCGTCGACTTCCCGGATCCACTCACCCCGGTCACGCAGACCATTTTCCCCAGCGGAAAGCGGACCGTCACGCTCTTCAGGTTGTGCTCGGAAGCCCCCTCCAGAATCAATTCCCGGCCGCTGCCCTTGCGCCGCTTCTCCGGAATGGCAATGGCCTTTTTTCCGCTCAGATATTTACCGGTCAGCGTTTTGGATGCGAGCAATCCCTCATAATCCCCCGAATAGCACACCTCGCCACCATGCCGGCCTGCAAATGGCCCGATGTCAATGAGATTGTCGGCCGCGCGTATCATTTCAGGGTCATGCTCAACTACCAGAACGGTATTTCCGATATCGCGAAGCGTTTTGAGAATGCGGATCAGCCGGTCATTGTCACGTGGATGGAGTCCGATTGTCGGCTCATCCAGCACGTAAAGACTTCCGATCAGCGAGCTTCCGAGAGCGTTGGCCAGATTGATGCGCTGGGCCTCCCCGCCGCTCAGCGTGTTGGTGAGGCGGTTCAGGGTGATGTAGTGCAGCCCCACCTCATCCAGATAGCGCAGACGCTTTCGAATTTCATAGAGGATCTGTCCGCCGACATCCATTTCGTAATCGGTGAGTTTCAGCTCATCGAAAAAACGGCGGGCATAGCCGATGGTCATCTCGGATATCTGCCCGATATGCATGCCGGTGATATTGACGTAGAGGGCGTCGCGGCGCACGCGGTACCCATCGCATTCCGGACACCGGGAGTAGCCACGGTATCGGGCGTAAAAAACGCGCATGTGCACCTTGTAGAATTCACTGCGCACCTGTTCGAACACACTGTGAATGCCCGGGTATTCATCTTTTCCATACCAGATGACATTCTTCACCTCCCTGGACAGTGACTGATACGGCGCATCAATCGGCAGACTGTATCGGGCGGCCACTTTCACCAGCAGCTTCAGATTGTGTCCGAATTTGGGAGAGTTGAACGGTACGATGGCTCCACTTCGGATGGAGTGTTCCGGATCCGGGATCACCTTGTCCTCGTCAATTCCCTGAACGCGGCCGAAACCTTCACAGCTGCGGCATGCACCGAACGGATTATTAAAGGAGAACATCTGAGGCGTGGGCTCGGTGAAATCGATGCCATCGCGCTCGAATCGTTCGCTGTACATCAGCTCTTCGCCTTTATGCAACCTGATGTAACATCGGCCCCGGCCCTCCAGAAAAGCCGTTTCCACTGAATCCACAATGCGGCTGCGAAACTCATCGTCGTCTTTTTTTATGGCCAGCCGGTCTACCACAATGCGCACCTGGTCAGGCTGGTATTTCTTGAGATTGATCTCCTCCCGGCTCAAATCGACCATCTGTTCCTCAGGAAGCAGGATCCGGTTAAGACCTTTCTGCTGGTATATCTCCAGCTCGGCACGCATTTTCTTGTTTTTCTCCATGCTGACCGGAATCAACACATAAAAGCGCTGCTTCTCCTCCAGTCTCCCGATCAGGTCATCGGCCACGATTTGAGGTGTATCCTTGCGCACCGGTTCACCCGAGACCGGCGATATGGTCCGACCGACACGTGCAAACAGCAGCCGCATGTAGTCATAGATCTCCGTGGTGGTGCCGACTGTTGATCGCGGATTGGTGGTTGTGTTTTTCTGCTGGATAGCCATGGCCGGCGAAATACCCTGCATGAAATCGACATCCGGCTTGTCCATCCGCTCCAGAAACTGGCGGGCATAACTGGATAGACTCTCCACATAGCGCCGCTGACCCTCGGCATAGATGGTGTCAAACGCCAGGCTCGACTTCCCCGAACCACTAACGCCGGTCACCACCGTAATTTTGTTGCGCGGTATGGTTACATCCACATTTTTGAGATTGTGGACCCGGGCGCCTTTAACGATTATCGGTGACTTCGGTGCGTTTCCGTTGGTTTTATCCCTAGAATCAATGTCCGGCGCATCTTTCGGGATGCCAGCGCTGCCTGTCCGGCCCATCCCCGGAGTTTTTTCCGTGGTTTCTTCCGGCGCATCTTTCGGAGTGCGCTTCTGAGCACTATCAGCAGCGCTCTTTGAAGTGCTATTCGGGTCGCTCTTTGTCCGGGATTCAGCCATAGGGTTACGGGGCACCTTGCAAAAAAAGAATGAGGAATTGATCGGGAAGTAAAAATACGCGGATTATCCACAAACTCACAACGCCCGCCTGGCTGCTGCGGTTCCAAAGTGAAAGTGAGTCGATTGTGTCTGCCTGTGCTTAAATCGCAACCTTAAAACACATCATTCCTCGTGATGTTCTCCCCGTGTCACTTCCATGATATGCCGCTCCAGTCCGTCCTTGATTTCTTTGCGCACATGCTCAACGCCCTCATCAATATACATGGCATGGATGAACAGCTCTTTACGGTCGTCGGATACCTCCAGGCTCAGCGTGCCGGGGGTCAGTGAAATCATATTGGCCAGCAGTGTGATTTCCAGATCGGAAGTCACGGTCAGCGGAATATCCACTACACCGGATTTCATTCGAAACCCCGGGCGCATCACATCAATCGCCACGCGCACACTCGATACAACCAGCTCTTTCAGGAAAAAGAGAATGAGGGTAATGCCCTTCCAGACACGACGGGTATAGTTTATTTTATCGATTGCCGGACCGACCACTATCAGGACCAGATAGCCCAGAATCAGACCGATCAGCAGATTCCCAAAGGAAAATGTGCCGGTTACGGCAGTCCAGATAAATGCCAGAATGATATGAAACAGGAAAATTTTCATTGCGGACCCAATACGGCTTCAATGTACACGGATGGATTGAGAAGTTGCTCGGCGGCGGTCATGCAGAACTCCAGAAGCGGCTGTGCATTAAGTCCGATAAGGATGATCAGACCGGCTATGATCATCACAGGTATCATCAGGATATAGAGGCTGCCTGCTCCAAACAGGGGCTGTTTTCCAAAATGATCCGGCACTTCATCCGGAACCTTTCCCCAGAAGGCGGATAGCCAGATCTTGGTCATGGAGAACAGAGTGAGCAGACCTACTAAAATCGCCACACCGGTTATCACATACTGCTCGATGGACAGGCCGGCTTTCACCAGGCTCAGCTTGGCCCAGAAGCCGGAGAGCGGCGGGAACCCGGCCAGGGCAAATGCGGAGATGAGGAAAAGCACGGCAAGAAACGGATAGTGCCGGTACAAGCCACCCATCTTTTTCAGTTCGAACGTTCCCAGTAGCCGCTGTGCAATACCGCTGATGAGAAACAGATTGGATTTGGCCAGGATGTTGTGCAGCACATAAAAGATGGCACCCATGACTCCCATGGCGGTGTTGAATGCCAGTCCCATGATCATATAGCCGATCTGGCTCACGATATGGAAAGACAGGATCTTCCGGAATTCCATGTGCGAAGCGGCGCCGAGAACGCCTATAACCATGGTGAATCCACCCACCCAAAGCAGGATGGTGTGGGTATATCCGGTGTCATTGACAAACAGCAGGGTAAACACTCGAATGAGCGCATATACCCCGACCTTGGTGAGCAAACCGCCAAAAATGGCCGATATCGCCACCGGCGGCGTGTGGTAGGAGGCCGGAAGCCAGAAGAAAAGAGGGAAGACCGCAGCCTTGATGCCGAACGAGACCATGAAGATCATCGCCACAGTGGTTACCAGTCCGGTATTCTCCACTTCGGGAAGCCGCAGCGCCAGGTCGGCCATGTTGAGTGAACCGGTCATGCCATACAGCATGGCAACGCCGAAGAGGAACATCAGTGATGAGAACAGATTTATAAATACATATTTAAGCGCACCCTGCAGCTGGTTCTTGCTGTTTCCAAGTGCCAGCAGGGTGAAGCTGGCGATCAGCATCACCTCAAACCATACGTAGAGGTTGAAAATATCACCCGTAAGAAAGCTTCCATTCACACCCATGATCAGAATATTCAGCAACGGATAATACCCGAATCGTTCCCGCTCCCTGTCGATGTCGTAGATGGAGTAGATCGCAACCACAACTCCCATGATCGCTGTAATTCCGAGCATGAGCATTGCAAGCATATCAGCGACCAGCGTGATGCCGAAAGGCGCCGCCCAGTTGCCAAGTTGCAGCACCTGAATACCGTCGGTATGGACATCCCGGAAGATAAACAGGACTGAAACCAGCAGCGCGGCCATGCCTGTCACACCAATCAGACGCTGGAGAAAAGAATTCTTCCTGAAGAGCAGCGCCAAAGTGGCGGTGATCAGGGGAATCGCAATGGGAAGTACTAACAGTCCGTTCATGCGTTCCCTCCTTCTTTAGAACCATTTTTTGGTAGAATGGCCGCGGAGGTATCTTCGGCATCCTGAAGCAGCTCGTCCTGATCAACTGTGCCGAGTTCCCGGTAGCTGCGATAGGCAAGGGCGAGGGCAAAGGCAAGCAGGCCGAAGCCGATTACAATGGCGGTAAGGATCAGCGCCTGCGGCAGCGGGTTGGCAAACGGCGCCATCGGCTCCAGGCTTCCCGCAGCAATAAGGGGCGGGTTCTCAGAAGATATGCGTCCGAGCGAGAAAAGCGCCAGGTTCACGGAGTTGCTGATGAGAATAATGCCGATGATCGTCAGAATGAGACTGCGCCTCAACAGCAGGTAAATACCTGTTGCAAAGATGGCTCCGGCTATAATGGGTAGTAACGTATCCATAGAACAGACTACTCTTCTTCAAGTGAAAAAATTACGGTGACAATGAAGCCGACCACACACAGATAGACTCCAATGTCAAAAAGCAGGGGGGTGCTCAGTTTTGTTTCCATCGCACCCCACTCAATGAAAAGCCATTTCCCGGTAAGGAACGGCTCGTTCAGAAACATGGGAATGAGTCCGCTTACAACCAGGCTGAGCAGCCCGAGCGCAATCAGTGTAATCGGATCGATGCGCAATACCTTGCGCGTAGCCTCGGTACCAAACGCGATAGCATAGAGCGTGAAAGCACCTGCGCCCACAAGTCCACCAATAAATCCGCCACCCGGCTCATCATGTCCGCGGAAGAACAGAAACAGTGAAAACAGGATCAGGACACCGATCATCAGGCGGGTGGCCGTATGCAGAATCAGGCTTTTCATGATGATTTTCCTTGTTTTGATGCAGCGTTGGAAGATTCGGCACCCCCTGCTTTTGATAAGCCGGATGATCCGAACCGCTTCATTTTGATGAGCGCATAGACGGCGAGGCCGGCAATAGCGACTACCACAACCTCGCCCATGGTATCAAGCGCCCGGAAGTCGACCAGGATCACATTGACGATATTACGACCGTGAGCCAGAGGATAGCTGGCTTCAGCGTAAAATTCGGAGATAAAGGCGTCAAACGGTGCCGCTGTAACCGCAAATATCAGAAGGGTCATCATCACGCCGGCCGCCACGGCAACACCGGCATCCCGGACCCGGCTGGTCGCGCTGCGCGCATCTTTTATCCTGGGAACATGGATCAGCACAAGCACCACCAGAATTACCGTAAGTGTTTCTACAAGCACCTGGGTCATTGCGAGATCAGCAGCACCATGCATGAGATAGATGAGTGCCAGTGCGAAGCCGACAACCCCCGCACCGATGACCATGGTCAGCCTGGAATGCCCGAACGCCAGCATGATGCCAAGCGAGGTGAAAATACCGATCGTCAGTGCCCACTCCTGGACAAGCACATTTTCAAAAGAAGGATCCCATATCAAGCCCGACCTGGTAATGAAGGTATAGCCAACGGCGATCAGCAGGGTGGCGAGTATGGTAATGAGATAGTTTGCCATAAGGCCATTCTGGAAGAAACGGGTCTGCAGGCCGGCAAACCCCAGCAAGCCGCTGACCAGGCCATCATAGCCGCTAATCGGAAACTGCGCAAAGCCGGTCTGGTACAGACGCATGGGACTGGATTCGCGCAGTCCGTCCCAGTTCCGGTAGACCAGAATACCTCCGGCAAGAGTAAGTAGACTGAGAATGAGCGGCAGGTTGATTCCATGCCAAAGCGACAGATAGAAATCGAGCGGGGCACCGTAAACACTCGATGCAACTGGAACCATGAGAGCTTTATCCACCAGAAATGGAAGCACGCCCAGCAGCACGCCGAGAACAGCAAGGGTAAGCGGTCCGATCCACATGGAAAGCGGTGCTTCATGTGCTTTTTTGGGCGTTTCCACTTTTTTTCCAAGGAAGGGACGGATCACCACAATCGCCGATGCCGCAACAATGGCGATATTTGCAATTACGGCCACTATAATGACCAGGACCGACCAGAGTGGTGCTCCAAGCGCGGCTTCATAGACAATTTCCTTGGCGATGAACCCGTACAGCGGCGGAATGCCAGCCATCGAGATGGCAGCCAGGGCGGCCGCAACGAAGGAGATGGGCATGAGAGAACGCAAACCGCCAAGCTTAAGCACATCGCGGGTGCCGGCTTCGTGATCAACGGCGCCGGCAACCATAAAGAGGGCGCCTTTGTACATGGCATGAGACAGGATGTAGACAGCCAGGCCCTCCATGGCAAGCTCCGTACCCAAACCGATCAGCATCATCATGGTGCCCAGCGCCATCACCGTGGAGTAGGCGAGGATCTGCTTCATGTCGGTGAAGCTGAGCGCGAGCCAGGCGCTTATCAACAGTGTAGCCAGACCAAATCCGCCAACGAGCAGCAGCCAAATTTCGGTGGAACCGAGGACCGGATTCATACGGGCAAGCAGGTAAACACCGGCCTTGACCATGGTTGCAGAGTGGAGGTAGGCACTCACCGGAGTCGGGGCCGCCATCGCTCCGGGAAGCCAGAAGGAGAACGGGAACTGCGCCGATTTGGTGAATGCACCCGCCAGGACAAGGATCAGGATGGCTACATAGTGCGGATGATCGCGGACGATATTCCCTTCATTAAGCAGGGTGCTAACCTCCCAGTGTCCGGATGCAAATCCCATGAGCACCAGACCGGCTAACAGTGCAAGTCCGCCGATTCCGGTAACCAGCAGTGCCTGAAGCGCCGCTTTTCGCGAGTTTTCCTGCTCATGGCTGTACCCGATCAGAATAAATGAGGTAAAGCTGGTAAGTTCCCAAAAGACGAAAATACTTATGAGATTATCGGCAAGAACCACTCCAAGCATGGAGCCCATAAAGAGCAGAACAGCGCAGTAGAATCGGGGCAGGTTGGCATCGCCGCCAAGATATCCGCTGCCATACAGAACAATAAATGTGCCGATTCCGGTGATGATAAGCCCGAACATGAGGCTTAAACCGTCCAGGTAAAAGGCCAGATCCACATTGAACAGGGCCATCGAAACCCAGGCGGTGGACTCCTGAACTACATTGCCGCCGGCAATATGGGGTAACCAGGATGCCAGGTAGATGAAGCTTCCAAGAGGCAGCAGCGCAAGCACCCATCCGGATTTTTCCCTGAAAACCCGGTGAATCCACGGTGAGACAAGGGCGACGACAAAAATGACGGCAATCACGATCAGCATGTCTGCCTCCTGCCGCAGCCGGCCATATATCCTTCGGGATCAATGGATCTCTTTTCAAACGTTGAAACGCTCATAAACTCGGATTTGGATCGATATGTAAAAACTGTCATCTGATATATGCTTCCGGGCCGGCTATTCGTTTGGTCAGTCATCGCGGGGCAGCTCCCCGGATTCATGTCCCGGTGTGCCCGAACGCTCATAGTACGTTTTCAGGTCGTCGACAACCGTGCCTTTCCAGAATTCGAAGCCGCTCTTGTAAGCGGCCCTTCCAATAGTATGGGCGGCTACCGGGGCCGTCATGAGTATAAAAATAATGGTGGCGATGGCGCGGGAAATAATTCCGATCTCCCCGTAGGTGAAGGCTACGGCAAGCAGAATGAGACCCGCACCGAGGGTGCCGGCTTTGGTGGATGCGTGCATCCTCATGAGGATATCCGGCAGGCGCAGGATGCCAACAGAAGCAACCAGCACGAAAAACCCACCAGATATAAGCAGCATCCCGGCAATAATCTCATTAATCTCAGACATGGGTTCCCTCTTTCTTATGTCGTTCGGCTCGTATGAACACAAAGCGGGCAAAGGCTATGGTACCCAGAAAAGCAACCAGTGCGAGAACAATGGCCACATCAAGATACACCGGATGTCCGGATGAAATAGCGTAGGTCGCGATCATGCTGATTACTATGAACGCGATCAGATCAAGCGCCACCACTCTGTCGAGAAGACTTGGACCAATAATCACTCTGATGAGAGAAACCAGCAGTGAAAGGCTCAGCAGGACATAGACAATAATAACAGCCAGTGCAAAAAAGTCCATTTTGATAATTTTATAAATTCGTGACGTATGCAAAAATAAATTGTGGCATTCGTCCGACCTCCGATCAATTTGACGGATCAATATAAGAATCTGCGGTATTTGCTACAAAAAATAACCATACCGCCACCTGTATAAGAGGCCCGGCCTCGACGGATCACCCCGATTGTGACATATGGTCTGAGGCTGGACGATAGCTGCCGGACGGGCATTCAGGTGGTATTTGTATGGAAATAATCTGAAAAATCGTATAATGCCACGGGGTAATATTTCAAAATCCGATTTTTCCTATTCATTTTTCTATTCAATCGATAACAGGATGCAACTGCCATTTTTTTTAGCCAAAAGGTTTGTAGCCGGAGAAGATCTTGCACAGGCCGTGCCAAAAGTTAAAGAGCTGAACAACAAGGGGATTTCTGTAACCCTTGACCTGCTTGGTGAAAATGTAACAGACCGGGAGACGGCCGACGCCACCACCCTGGAATACCGCGAGCTGCTCGACGGCATCCGGCTGGAACAGCTGGATGCAACAATATCAATAAAGCTCACCATGCTCGGTCTTGATATTGATACGGAGTATAGCAGGGAAAATCTCGGCAGGCTGCTTGACAAAGCCAGGGAGCTGGATCAGTTCGTGCGAATTGATATGGAAGGGTCGGATTACACCCAGCGCACCCTGGATCTGTTCTTTGATGCCAGGAAAAAATATGGCCGTCATGTTGGCATTGTGATCCAGGCCTATCTCTACAGAAGCCGCGAGGATGTTGCAGCACTTGTGCAGGACGGGGCTGATGTCAGACTCTGCAAAGGTGCTTATAATGAACCATCATCCCTGGTTTACAAGAATATGGCTGAAATTCGCGCCGTATTCAAGGAATATGCTTCCGAGCTGATGAAGTCCACCGATAACACCCGGATAGCCACGCACGATGACCATCTCATTGCGTGGACAAAGAAGTATGCGGAGGAGAACAGCATCCCGAAGGAAAAGTTTGAATTTCAGATGCTGTACGGCTTGCGCCTGAGCACGTGCGAAGACCTGGTAAAAGATGGCTATCGCGTCCGTGTTTATGTGCCCTACGGAACCATGTGGCTTCCTTATTTCAGCCGGCGCCTGCGGGAGCGTAAAGAAAACATCTGGTTTATCCTGACCAACATGTTGAAAAAATAAGGGTGATACCGGAAAACCCGCATCACCCCTGTAATCGCATCTTCTGATCAGAGGCTGAACCCGACGAGAAAAAAGAGATCTTCGGCATAGGGATTCAGGATAACACTGGTCGACAGTCCGATCTCAAAAGATTCTGAAATACGGAACGTCTTGCCGGCATTGATGCCTGTATTTATGATAGCCGGACCCGAAGTGCCATACAGGGCCGACTCCGTCGGTGTCATGCCAATAAAGAACCCAATCGGCTCTGAGTCGTAAGCCAGCTCCAGATAGATTGAGTTATCGTCATCGTTGGTCAGAAACATCCCGGCAAAAATGGCCAGTGGCAGATCTGCGATGCCTGAAAAACCCACTCCGGCTTCGAGATAATGCGCCTCTGACGAAAAATAGTCGCCGGCCCCCGGTATGGGGAATGTATAATCGGTGAGCTGCAATGAGAGGTCTCCCGCCCCGGTTTCGAAGGTGTAGGATACAAACCAGTCAACTTCATACCCATCAGGATCCCCTGTAGTTGCCAGAGCCGCCCAGGTTCCTATTTCGAGTCCGCCGTATGTGTATGTAATCTCCGGCTGAAGACTTGGTGAATTGCCGAAATCGGCACCCCGCCATACGTACCTGCTCATGATGTCAAGATTCACACCAACCTGCGCATGCACAGAACCCGCCATGGCTGCGGCAGTGATCAAAAAGCAAATAAACACTTTTTTTGAATTGTACTTCAACATAATTTATTCCTCGTTCCAATTGATTACGTGTTGTGATTGAATGGACAAACAGGGAGCATCCTCTGCCCCAAACAGGGATGCTCCTTTTTTATGCCTGCACAACATATAGCAGACCCGGGAATTATATAATATTATTTAGTACAATACAACAATTTGGCTAAATATTTAATGTTATATTTAATAATAGCTATATATATTTAGGAATAGCGCTTTTCTATACTGATGTGTATCTGCTCTCTTTAAGTAATGTCGGTATTATGCCGGGAAACTCAATGCAATTTGAGGTCAGCTTTGCCGCTCTTCAAAAATTTTATCCAGTGCTCCTATAATCTCTTCTATTCCTTTTTCAAGAGAGGCATACTCCATATTTCTTTTTTTTGACTGAAGATGATTCCAGAGGCCTTTCAATATTCTGAGGTCTTCGTCTTTGAAATCATTATAAGCCGTATCAAAGTTGCCTCTTGGTTTCAGGTATAAATCCACATTGCCTTTGGACCATACCATAACAAAATCTCTGCTGCTGTTGATGTTTACTTTCATATGTTTTCTGTTTCTTCAATTTGGATTTTAAAGTAAGGATGGAGTATTCTCATCGCCTTGATCCGGCTGTAATATCACAGTGTGTCCCTCAATATCATTGCTTCATACCGTGAAGTGATTTATGACTGACTCGTAATAATGATATTCTACAATCCGATGGGGCTGCATCCATACCCGCCAGGAAAATGCAGGTATCCGGTATAATAAAAACAACTTTTAGTGACCTGAATTTCATAATCTACCATTATTACAATAGAAAGGAAATATTATCTTTTCAATCAGCTTTTTATCTGTAATTGTTGTTTGGAAATTAACAATTCACACATAATTAAAGACCGGCTATTCACTCATTTGTTACATGAAAACTTTAACACGAACCTATTCTATCAACATTTCCCTGACAACCAATCATCTCCTTCGATGTCCGCAAATAACAACACGAATGAATCGGGTTAAAGCGGATATCATAAAAAAATTGCTTCATCATGTGCCGGACTCCGGTATCGAAACTGCTGCGGCTTCTGCTTTTTCTGTCCGCTTGGTAATAATCCTGAAAACCAGCATGGCAGCCAGAATGCTAACCGGTATGATGAGGAGTCCGGTCCGCAGGCCATGAGTCTCTGCAACGATCCCGATGATCCACGGAACGAACATTCCGCCGATCAATGCCATCGACAGCACAATACTGAATGCTGTCCCGGAGAATTTTGCATAAATATCGCCAACAAAAGCCAATATTACCGGGAAGATGGCAGCAAAACCAATGCCGGTAATGACCGTTCCGATGACACCGGTAAGCGGATTGGTGGATGACAGCATGATGACCGAACCGATCAGAGAAAGCCCGAAGCTGAATTTGACTATTTTTACGGCCGGGATATGAAGCAAGAGATACCCGAGAACGCCGCGCGCCATCATCAGGCCAAACCAGAATAGCGACAGAAACAGAACCGCTCTGTGCGAATCGACATCAAGCACATCAATAAAGTACGTCGCAGTCCACCCTCCCATGGACATTTCCATACCGCTTTGCAATATCAGTATCACACCGAAAAGCAGCAGGGTGCTTTCTTTGGTCAGACCCAGACCCTCCGCCAGAGGAAATCCCCGGGCATGCTTTGGGCTGGGAAACCGAAGGAGGACAAACATGATGAGCGGTAGTGCGTTCATTATACCGACACCGGAAATGAGTATTTCGAAGGTAAACCTGTCGAGTAATGTGCCAAGCAGCAGCGGGACACCGAAAGCTCCAATTCCGAAAAATACACCGAGATAGGTCAGTCGGGAACCTCGCTTTCCCACACTGATATCCGAAACGAGTGCATTGGTTCCTCCGTTGATTGTCCCGCCGGCAAAACCGGAAATAAATAGTGATAACCGCAGAAAATCTATTGAGGGGGCAAATGCAATCCCCTGGAAGCTGGCAATGATGGCAACGGCACTGATAATAAGCAACGCCTTGTAGCCAAATCGGTCCACCAGTGGTCCGAAGATCAGGGATCCGGCTAGAATTCCCATACTCAGCAGCACAAAGAGCGAACCCGCATCCGCTTTACCGAGATCAAACTTTAAAATCACAGACGGCAGAACGGACCCCAGAACCGTCATCACAATTCCAAAAATCAGCATACCTAAACATGCTGCTATAAAGACCCGTTTCCTGCTAAAGGAGTGCATGATATGATACAAGTCATTAGACCGGATTGAAAAAATCCCCGGGAAAAAGTACCCGGATCAGCAAATAATAGTTAAAAAAACAAGTGTGGCAAACTGCAAGTTGCCGATAGCCCTCAACGAGGCCCTTCCTTGCATCTTCACTATTTTTTTGTAACAAATGCCACGCAATATGCTCCTGATTAAATAGTGAATGAGAAAAATACTTTTATATATACAGACAGTATGAGGCATTGGCAAGTATTGGGCAAAGGCAGGTTTGTACCGTTTTTTTGGGTCAAAAGGGCAAGATGAAGACGGAAACATCCCACACTGAAGCTGGCGCCCGTGATTTTTTTAAAAACTCGGGAACCGGAATCGTATTAATCGAGGAGGATGGCATTATTACCCTTGCCAACGAGGAATTTGCCCGCAAAACAGGCTTTACACGAGATGAAATCGAGGGAAAAATCCGTTGGTGGGATCTGGTTCATGATGATGATATTGAGCGGATGACAAAACTGCACCGGCTGCGCCGGCAGAACCCGGAGCGCATCAGAGCCAGCTATGATTTTCGCTACAAAATGAAATCGGGGGAGCTTGGAGAGGCACTGCTCAGCATCATGATGATTCCCGGAACCGGAAAAAGCATCGTATCCCTGGTTGATCTCACCGGTCGTAAAATGGCAGAGGAGGTATTACGCTATCAGAAAGCCTTGCAGCAGCTCTTGGTTGACCTTGCCACCAGATTTATCAATACCCTGCCCGAGAGCATAGATGCGATCCTGAATCAGATGCTGGACTCGATCGGATCATTTACAAAAATGGACCGGACCTACATCTTTATCCATGATTATGCAGCACGCACCTCCAGCAACACCCATGAGTGGTGTGCAAAAGGAATACGGCCTCAAATTCATACTCTTCAGGGTATTCCATTCAACACCATCCATGATATACTGAACGCACATAGAAATGGAGGCATATATCACATTGCCGATCTCTCTGCAATGCCGCAAGAGGACTCTCTCAGGCTTCTTCTCGAACCGCAGGAAATCAGGTCCCTTGTACTGCTTCCACTGCAGCATGAAGGAACAGACCTCGGATTTGTCGGTTTTGATGCGGTAAGGGGGGTTCGGAATTTTGAAGAAGCAGAGATTGCCCTGTTGCAAGTTGCCGCTGAAATCATTTCCAACGCACTTGCTAGGCAGCGAAAAGCCCAGATCATCCAAAAAAGCCTTGATGAGAAAAATGTTCTTCTGAGTGAAATTCATCACCGGGTAAAAAACAACATGGCCATTATCTCAAGCCTGCTTGCTTTGCAATCCGATTTTTTTCCCGGTAAAAATGATACTAAATCCATTCTCGAAGAAATGCAGCACCGCATCAAATCCATGGCGCTGGTCCACGAAATGGTGTATGAAAACAAAAACTTTACTGCCATCAACTTCGGACAGCTGCTGCAGCGATTGATTGGCGATTTCAGAAAGGTTTATGACGATAAAGTGATTGAAGTCACAATTCGTGCAGACGACATCATGCTCAACATGAACGATTCGGTGCCCTTCAGCCTGCTTGCCAATGAGTTGATGTTGAATGCCTGCAAGCATGCTTTTCCGGACCGCAAGCGTGGCAACATAGAAGTCACTTTCAAAAGAGAAAGGCAGGGATGCCTGCTTGTTGTCAGTGATGACGGGGTCGGCATGTCCGATACAAACGCCCTGCAAAAGCCCGAAACCCTCGGCTATACCATCATTCAGACCCTGATCAAACAACTTGGCGGTGAGATTGAAATACAATCATCGAAACCCGGTCTCACCGTGGAAAGCCGCTTCCCGCTATCCGTCTGACCGCAATTCATGCAGGCAGTAAGCAGATTTTTTTCGTCTTTACCTCACTCATCTGTTTCAGCTATTAATTTTCATGGTTGGAATAAAACGTGCTACACGTTTATTCCAGCTGAGTGTACGCCCGGGAGGACTCGAACCCCCGGCCTTCTGATCCGAAGTCAGACGCTCTATCCAGCTGAGCTACGGGCGCGTGTTGGCAGTCAAAATTCAAAATACCCATTTTCCCGGGCACAATCACATAGTTTATTTCTGAAGATCTCCACCATTGAAAAGCTTCGTGAGCTCCTTGTTGTTTTTCATCCCGTCAATATAGCGGGGTGACAATGGCTTCTCAATATAATCCACAACCTGGTCATATTTCATGGCCCTCTCCTTGTCCGCTCCGTCTACTGATGATGAGACCATAATAACCTGGATGCTTGACCGGTAATCCCGCTCCCTAAGCAGCTCCAGAAAATCCCAGCCATCCATAACAGGCATGCTGATGTCCAACAGCACCAAAAAGAGCCGTTCCTCAACATTGTTTTGATCGTCCAGATATGCAAGGCATTCCTCACCGGTCCTGAAACTCTTCAACAATGATTTTTCTACTCCCGCCTTTTCAAAAAATCTTGTGTGAAGCAGGTTGAAAATCCTGTCGTCGTCAACAAGTAATATCTCAATCTTCATAACCCGATACTCCGACTTCCAGACCTTTAACTTTCCGGACCAGAACCCTGACTGTTTGTAATAATCTATATTGCGACTAGAAAATAATAGCCGGTTTTGCGTCGTCTGACTCGCGAAATCCCCGGGGATTTCTCATACCATATCTGTAGAATATTTCTCGTACGCCCGGGAGGACTCGAACCCCCAGCCTTTAGGACCGGAACCTAACGCTCTGTCCAGTTGAGCTACGGGCGCATCCGGTAAAGAAAGGCCAATATACGACTTTTCATTCACAGCTGCACTTCTCAAAAACGAATCACTTCCTGGTCGAACGGTTGCTTTCGTAGTCGTATCTTTCCATCATGATTACTACCATTGCCGCTGCGTTTTATTCACGACATGCCGGCAATCCGTCTCCATCACAAACACTCCCCGGACATCACATTCATGACCCATTACGCTGATATTGCTTTTCCAACCGCTGTAAGGCGCTGTTTCACCTACCGGATCCCCGGTTCGGCAGCCGGTGAGCAGCTATCGGAAATGCCCGTTCGTCCGGGTATGCGTGTATGGGTGCCTCTTAAAAATCAGATGGCCATTGGAATGGTAGTGCGTATCCACGAGAATAAACCGGGGTTTGAAACCCGCAATATTGTCAGGGTTCTTGACTCCGAACCGGTTCTCTCAAATGAACTTATCCGGCTTTCCGACTGGGTCCATCGTTTCTACTACTCAAGTCACGGCGAAGCCATCCAGGCGGCACTTCCAGCCGGAATGAATTTCATTGCCGATCCGTATATCAGAATGACCGGAAAGAGCAACAATATACCGGCGCGGGGCCTGGAGAGAGAGGTGTACGATTTTTTGCTGGAGCAGCCACCCGAAACCGATATTTCGTTGTCTGAAGTGTCCAATAAATGGCAGAAGAAGGGAGAACGAGCGCTCGACCGGCTGGTACGCAGGGGGCTGATTGAAGTCTGGCAGATTCCGCGCGTTCGAATGCAGCCGCAAACGGTGACCATGTGGGATTGGCGGGATGATGTTCAGGCTGAGTTAGAAGCAAAAGGAATTGATGCAGCAAGCGGAGGCACCACTCCCAAAAAACCAAAGTGGATAAAAGGGCTAAATGTTCTTGCCGAGCTGCCGCTGCCGGCGACCCGGAAACAGATCCTCGATCACCCCGAAATCACATCTAATGTATGGAACCGGATCCGTGAAGCAGGACTGCTCACCTCACGCGAGGTGCCCGCCGACCAGATCAGATCGTCCCTGCCTTATGAGCCGGATGACATCAGCGTCCTCAATTCGGAACAGAAGAAAATCTTCGGCCCGGTCCTTGAAGCCATATCCGGTCGAACTTTCAAACGGTTTTTGCTTTATGGTATTACGGGCAGCGGGAAAACAGAGATCTACATCCATGCGTTAAAAGAAACGCTGCGCCTGGGCAGGAGCGGACTGATTCTTGTTCCTGAAATCGCGCTCACACCCCAGACGGTCCGGCGGTTCCATCTCGTCTTCGGCGACCAGATCGCAGTGCTGCACAGCCGTCTGAGCGAACGGGAGCGATACGATGCCTGGACATCACTCCAGAAAGGCGAAAAGAAAGTGGCAATCGGTGCGCGATCGGCCGTCTTTGCACCACTGAAGGATCCGGGGCTCATTATCATCGACGAGGAGCATGACCCGTCCTACAAGCAGGAGGATCCCGCTCCTCGCTACCACGCCCGGGAAACCGCCATTATGCGAGCGTGGTTCAACGATGCTGTTATACTTACCGGATCCGCCACACCAAGTCTGCCCAGCCTCCGGGCTTCCGCAGCCGGTAAATGCACCATGCTCCGGCTCGACAACCGCCATGCCCTTGCTGAACTGCCGGAAGTCCGCATTCTTGATCTGAAGCAGTACCGATCCGCCATGCGCGGGCCTCTCGCCGTGCCACTTTTTCTTGCGGTAGAGGAGGCGCTCGGGAAAAAAGAGCAGGTGATATTACTTCACAATCGCCGCGGTTTTTCCACTTTCATCCAGTGTGAGGATTGTGGAGAGATTGTTGGTTGTCCGCACTGCTCGGTTTCGCTGACGTACCACAAGGTGAAGCGCCATCTGCGCTGCCACTACTGCGGATACAGCCGCCTTATGCCTGACCGCTGTCCGGCTTGCGACAGTGAATCGATCGGTGAACTCGGCATGGGTACTCAGAAAGTGGAAGATGAGCTCATCGAATTATTTCCGAACGCCCGCATTTCGCGAATGGATCAGGATACGACCTCCGGAAAAGATGCCCATGACCGGATTCTGCAGCAGTTTGCCCGGGGCGAGGCGGACATCCTGATGGGCACGCAGATCGTGGCAAAAGGACTGGATTTTCCGAATGTAACCGTTGTGGGCGTCATCAACTCCGACACGGAACTGGCTTTCCCGTCGTATCGTTCGTCGGAGCGGATGTACCAGCTTCTGAGTCAGGTGGCCGGACGCTCGGGCCGCGGCTCCAAGCCCGGAAAGGTCTTCCTTCAGACCTTGATGCCGGATCATGTCGCTCTTCAGTATGCCCAAAAACACGATTTTCCCGGATTTGCCCGGCAGGAAATGAAGAGCCGCAAAAAACTGCTTTATCCCCCCTACTCGCGCCTGGTCAAAATCTACTTCAAATCTGCAGATCCGCAGCTGGTTGCGGATGTCGCAGACGTCTTCACCGGAATCGTCTCACGGATGCTGCCGGCCGAACGGGTGATGGGCCCGTCTCCATCCACGATCGAACGGATGAAAAAGACTTTCTCGTGGGAATCACACCTGAAGTTGCAGCCCGACAAGGGCGGTAGTTACATCGAACGGCTTTTTGACACCGCATTCGCACAATATGAGGAGGAAAAGCCTCCGTCCGCCGGCAAAGTCCGCATCACCATCAATGTAGATACCATGCATTGAGATTATAAAAAGCGCAGATTTATTAGTAATATTACGCTTTGCATATGTATACAAATCCAACCAAGCGGAACCCGATTTCACAGCGCCAGATGTCACAGCTCATAGAGATGGAAATTAACGGACAGCGATTCGGTTCTGTCGTGGAGGCAATTCTCTTCGCGGCGGACAAGCCGTTGTCGGCCCATGACATTGCCATGGTTATTACCGGGACCGAGCTGTCACCTCCCATTGAGGAAGAAGACGTCGCCACCGTCATCAATGAACTCAATGCCGAGCTGGAAGAACAGGGAAGAGCCTTTACCATTCAGGTTATTGGTGGAAGATATACCTTTGCAACACAACCCAAATACCATAGTTGGCTCGAATATTTCCAGCATCAGAATGCAAAACGAAAGCTCTCCCCGTCGGCCGTGGAAACCCTGGCAATTGTCGCCTACCGGCAGCCCATTACCAAGCCGGAAGTAGACCATATCCGCGGTGTGGATTCGGGCTATATCCTGCGGCAGCTGCTTGAAAAAGATCTGGTTGAGGTGGCCGGTCGTTATGAAGGACCCGGTCGCGCGCTGCTTTACCGGACCACCCCGGTTTTCTTGCAGCATTTCGGCATCAACACCATCGACGAGCTGCCGAAACCGCGCGAAATCGAGGAAATTCTGAAGGATGATGACATGGCCGAACACCGCCAGCTTATGCTTGAGCTTAAATCCGAACTTAAACCGCCGCTCATGGAAACCGGAGGAGTGGCAGACCTTCGCGAACCTCCTGCTCTATCCGAAAAGCCGGATGAGGATGAGATGACAGAAGCGGACGGAGAGGAGGAGCCAGGGGACCCAAATACAACTGACGATACTGATGATGCCATCTGGCTCGATTTTGGTGATTCTGATAAGCCTGGAGATCCGGATAGTCGCAATGGTCCTGATGACACTGGTGATCCGGATAGTCCTGATGATCCTGACCAAAAAAGATGACGGCAATCCCATGTATAAATTTCTGCACTGCATCAACAATATCCCACCTGCTTCGTCATTCTAATGACAGGATACTTCACATCATAAGACAACCATTGTGACCGACCGAAAATCAAACAAACCAGACAGACGCACTGGCAACCGCCCCTACAAAAAAAGTTCCGGCAACAAGCCCAAAGGTTCAGAACAAGAAAGAGCTGCATCAACGACATCCGAAACCATCCGCCTCAATAAATACATAGCCCATGCTGGAATTTGCTCCCGGCGCGATGCCGACACATTCATTTCGGAAGGCAAAGTGCGTGTCAACGGAAAAGTCGTGACCGAACTTGGCCTCCAGGTCAATCCAGGCGACCGGATCACTGTCAGCGGGCAGAAGATAGAACCCGAACCGTTTGTATATATCCTGATGAACAAGCCCCGTGACACGATCACCACCACCAGTGACGAAAAGGGGCGTAGAACCGTCATGGATCTGATTGAAAATGCAACCGGACAGCGTTTATATCCCGTGGGCCGTCTTGACCGCAACACCACCGGGCTTATCCTGCTCACCAATGATGGTGATCTTGCCAACCGCCTGATGCACCCGAGTTACAAGGTGCGTAAAGTGTATGATGTTGAAATAAGCCGCATGCTCACCGACGAGGAGCTGACGCAGCTTCGAACAGGTATTCCGCTTGAGGATGGGCCGGCCAAAGCCTATCGCGTATCCCGGCATACCGTCTATCTTAATGTGGTTACCCTGAGCATGCACGAAGGCCGGAACCGGGTGGTGCGCCGCATGATGGAAGCTTTGGGGGTGGAAGTGCTCAGCCTGGACCGTGTCGCCTACGGACCGCTGCAAAAGAAGGGGATAAGAGTCGGCCGCTGGCGCAATCTCAGGAAAAATGAAATCAATGAACTGCGCAAGATGGTCCGGCTGTTGCCAATGGATCACCTGGACCGCAGCTGAATGCTCCTGCCGGTGATGCGCCTTCCGTTCTGTCATATCCTCCCCGTCATCGTGCTGTTGGTTCCGGCCATTTTGTCCTGGACACCCACCGCTTCATCCTCCGGACTCCCGTCAATCGCATGGTCACTTGATTTGTCATCTGAATTGCCATCTGTGACATCAGCCTCACATGCACCTGTTACTGCCGCGCCTCCATCATTGATTCTGAATGATGACTTCATCAGGGACACACGCGAGGCGATTGAGCTTCTCTACAACCGGGAATACAATGCCTCGCTTGATCACCTGGCCGGGTGGAAGCAGGCTCATCCCGATCATCCCATTTGGCTGCTCTGGGTTGCCCTGGACGCCTGGTGGCCAATCCTGATCGACCTCGAGAACACATCATATGATGATGCTTTTCTATCTGCAGCAGAACGTGTTGTGACATATTGTGATGAAATGTTACGTTCCGACCCGGACCATCCTGATGCACTCATCATCCGTTCGGTCATTCATGGGCAGATCGCCCGCTACTACTCCAACCGATATCGATGGTACCGCAGTTTTCGCAATGCCAGACGGGCCCTGCGCGATTTTTCCCAGATTGAAAAAACGCATTCTCATCTGCCCGACCTGAAGTTCGGTACCGGTATGTACCGCTATTTTTCCGCTTTCCTGGTGGATGAGTATACGATTGCGCGACCACTAAGATGGATGCTTCCTGCCGGCGATCGACAGGAGGGATTGTCGCGGCTCAAAGAGGCGGCCGACAGCAGCATATTTGTTGAGCCCGAAGCTACGTACTTCCTTGGACACATCTATCTTCATTACGAAAAGGAGCCCGACCAGGCACTTGGCTATCTAAGCGATCTGTATCACCGCTATCCAGACAACAGCTACTACCGCAGGCTCTATATCCGGTCCTTGTTCGAGCTCAACCGCCTTGATGATGCATTGACGGCCATTCAGGAAAGCCTCGACCATCATTTTGAGCCCGGCACACATGAAGCGCTCACCTTGCGGGAGGATCTGTTTACGATCCGGGGCCTGATCCATTTCTACCATCGGCACGACCATGATGCAGCGAAAACCGACTTTCTACAGGCTCTGGAACATGCTGAAAAACTGACACCATTTGCCGAACGCAACAATCTCATCACCTCCCTGTATTATCTTGGACAACTGAGCATTCGAAAAGGTCAGCGTGATATGGCTCGCTTCTACTTCAGCAGGGCCGCAACACCCGATATCGATCATCCCCATGTCAAACTGGCCAGAGAGGCCCTTCGGACACATCATCTTGAATGATCTGCTTTAATTATCTTTTTTTTGAAATAACTATTGAAACCCCGCTGACTCTGGAATGGACAAACAATACACTTTGATTTTTGATTGCTTTTCCGGATGGGTTGATGACCTGCCGCCGGTCAGTATTGTGCAGCGCAAACGGCAACGAACCATGCGAATACGCATCAAGGATAAAGCCATTGTCGTTTCCGGTCCGGCATCACTCTCACAAAAGCGCCTTCTGCAGTTTCTGGAGGAAAAAAGGGAGTGGATCGAGAATTCCATCCGCCGCAAGCGTGACCGGGCGGAAAAACTGAAGCGGAAACAAAAACAGACGCAAGGCACAATACTGCTTCGGGGAGAGAGAAAGCCGCTATATGACTTTCCTGTTCCCGGGCTGCGCAAACCCGGCCTTGTTGAACATGATCATGCCGTTGTTTTTCGATTTAATCCATTATCACAGGATGATAATCACTCCCCGGCTCCCGGACCTGACCTTGTGGCAACATTCTGCCGGGCACTTGCCAGGCGCGAGATTCACGACCGTTTCAACTACTGGTCAGACCAGATTCCCTTCCGGCCATCCCGCCTGACTGTCCGTAACCAGCGCACAAAATGGGGCAGCTGCTCCACTCGCGGAACCATTTCATTAAACTGGCGCCTTATAAAATGTCCGGCAGCCATCATGGATTACATTATCATACACGAACTGTGCCATCTGCAGCATTTCAATCACAGCAGGGCGTTCTGGGAAACAGTGAAAAACTACTATCCCGATGTAAGGGAGGCTAAAAAATGGATCCGGGAAAACTCTGATGAAATTTTTGCCGACTTTTGAATGCCATTGCCGGTCGCGCTACCTGCCGTTTTTGTACCAGGGACGGCTTGAGCGTCCCGGCCGGCCCGATGCCCTAACCGTTGCATGCAGAGGGGTGCCGTTGCGATGATTCCCTTTTTGTGCTGCAGGGGTCTTAATTACAGGACTGTCCTTAAAAACCGCACTGCACTCCTCCGGATCATTGATTTTCAGCGTAAAAAGTCGCGCCGGAGGCATGTTCAAAAAAATGATTTTTTCATCAAAACAATAGTCCCGAACCAGCTGCTTTTCAAACCGGCTTCGAAAGTGATTGAAGTTCACATACTTGTAGTAGATGATGTAGGAGCCAGGCTTGCAAAACGACAATTTTCGCTTCCACATCTTCCGGGTTACCAGCATCGGAATCCTCTCATACGGGAGACTCGATATCACAAAATCGTACTTACGGTCAGGCTGAAATTTTAAAAAGTCATTGTGGTGCAGTTTCACTTCCCCATTGAACCGAAATCGCCGATGCAAAATATTATAAAAGTAGGTATTCAGCTCGACGACATCAAAATGATCCCCTTTTTTGAGGTTCGGCAGAATTCGCTCGGTAAAAATACCCGTACCCGGACCCAGCTCAAGGATCGACAGGGGATCGCGCTGTTTTTTTTCAAGCCGCTCAACTACAAGGCGCACTGCGTCCCTGGCCAGATATCTGGAACTGGGCATGAGGGCTCCGGTTTTTTTCCAGTCACGTATGAAATGAATAATGTGTTGATGCAGCAAAATATTTTCGTTAATTATAAAATGGCGGGCCAACCGAATTTCATCCGGCAATACCCTTAATCAGTTATAATAACAAAAACACCACTCAACTGCACCTGCCGGTTATTGCTGGAATAACTGCGTAAGATTCCCCGGCAGAACCTGCTGAAATCATTTTATATACAGCACTATCTCTCAATTTGACCATATTAAAAGCTGTTTTTTGTTTACTTTGCATAGTTGACTCTAAACAACCGGTGCTTTTCCATGACAAAAAAAGAAGAAAAGGAACGATTCGAATTTGAACTGGCTTTAGAGAGACTGTCAGAGGTACTCAGAGAGCTTGAGACCGATGACGTCCCACTGGATAAAGCTATTGCGCTCTATGAGGAAGGAATGAAATTATCCAGAATGTGCTCGAAAAAGCTTGAGGAAGCAGAACTTCGTATAGACCAAGTCACTCGCAAAGATAATCAGTAATATGGAGAAAATACCGGTGGTTCCCGGACCTCTTCTTGCAAAGATCAACAGTCCGGATGATCTTAAAAAACTGTCAGCCGAACAGCTTCCAAGTGTTTGTCAGGAACTGCGCGATTATATCATCGACATTGTCTCCGTTCACGGCGGACATTTCGGAGCAAGTCTCGGTGTGGTCGAACTCACAACAGCATTGCACTATGTCTACAACACGCCGGACGATCTGCTGGTCTGGGATGTCGGGCATCAGGCCTACGGTCACAAAATCTTCACCGGCCGCCGGGATAATTTCCATACAAATCGCAAGCATCTGGGCCTGTCGGGCTTTCCGAAACGAACCGAGAGTCGTTACGACACATTCGGGGTGGGACACTCCAGCACCTCCATATCGGCCGGACTCGGCATGTCAGTTGCGCGGGATCTCCTCAAAAAAGATCAGCAGGTTGTTGTCGTTATCGGCGACGGCGCCATGACCGCCGGTCTCGCATTTGAAGGACTGAACAACGCCGGCGTACAAAACAGTGATATTCTCGTCATTCTGAATGACAATCGCATGTCCATCGATCCCAATGTCGGCGCTCTCAACGAGTATCTCGCCGATATTACCACTTCCCAGACCTTCAACAAGATGCGGGATGATCTCTACGACATGCTGGGTTATTTCAAGGGAGCAGGTGATAAAATGCGAAAAATGGCGTCCCGGCTGGAATCGGCTCTCACCAGTGCACTCACGCCAGGTTCGCTTTTCCGCTCGCTCGGATTTAAATATTACGGTCCGGTTGACGGACACAACGTCAATAACCTGACCCGCCAGCTCCGTGACCTCAAAAATGTGGGCGGACCGAAACTGTTGCATGTGGTTACCGTCAAAGGTAAAGGATTTGCCCCGGCAGAGCGTGATCAGGTTAAGTGGCACGCTTCCGGAGGACCTTTCGACAAGCTTACCGGAAACGCTCTGGCCAGAAGAACCGAAACAAAGCCCGTCCCGAAATATCAGGACATCTTTGCCGACACCCTTATCGACCTGGCTAGAATAAATCCGAAACTGGTCGGTATTACAGCAGCGATGCCCAGCGGAACCAGCATACTGAAAATGATGGAAGAGTTGCCGGATCGGGCCTTTGATGTCGGTATTGCCGAACAGCACGCGGTTACATTTGCGGCCGGCCTTGCCACCCAGGGCCTGAAACCATTTGTTGCCATTTACTCCACTTTTCTTCAGCGCGGATACGATCAGGTGGTGCACGACGTAGCCATCCAGAAGCTGCCTGTTGTTTTCAGCATGGACCGCGCCGGTGTTTCCGGAGCTGACGGTCCTACCCATCACGGCCTATATGATATCGCCTGCATGCGCTGTCTCCCAAATATGGTGGTGGCCGCACCTATGCATGAAGGGGATCTGCGAAACATGCTCTACACAGCATCACGCTATGAGGATGGCGCCTTCGCCATCCGCTACCCGCGGGGAGAGTCTACCGGCATGGAACTCAGCAGCGAGTACAAATACATCACACCGGGTACCGGCAGGATGATTAAAGAGGGTGATGATATTGCCATTCTCAGTTTCGGAACCATCGGCAAGTATGTCGCCGGAGCAAGAGAGCAGCTGCTCCGGCTCGGAATCTCTGCAGGACATTACGATATGCGCTTCGCAAAACCACTGGATACGGATATGCTCGATCTTATCGCACTCCGCTACGACTATGTTATTACCATCGAAGATGCCGCACGTCTGGGTGGATTCGGTTCGGCAGTAGCTGAATATTACATAGAGCAGGAAAAACGTCCTGTCATGAAGATCATGGGTGTGCCAGATACCGTGGTTGAGCACGGTACACAGCAGGAGCTGCATCACGAATTGGGCCTGGATTCAGATGGTATCGTATCCGAAGTCATGAAATTGATAAAAAAACTACCTGTCAGCGCCGAAGTCTGAACTTGCAGACCGCTATTGATTTCCCAGTGTGAATCTTTCACCTGTGAAAGCCACTTTCATGACGGCTTCCTGTTTCTTTTCGGAAAAGAGTTTGCTACCTTGTGCGACCGAAGCAATGAAAGCCCTTACATTTCTGCTTCAGACAATCTTTCCAACAGGGTTCTAAGCCAAAATAAACGATGAAGAAGCCCCGTCTATCTTTCTGGCAAATCTGGAACATGAGTTTCGGATTTCTTGGAATACAATTTGGATTTGCCCTTCAAAACGCTAATGTCAGCCGGATTTTCGAAACACTCGGCGCTGATGTGTCGCAAATCCCTATTCTGTGGATCGCCGCTCCGGTTACCGGACTGATTGTCCAGCCTATTGTCGGGTATCTGAGTGACAACACCTGGAACCGTTTTGGGCGCCGGCGGCCGTTTTTTCTTGTCGGGGCAATCTGCGCCTCCCTTGCACTGCTGATCATGCCCAACTCTCCCTACTTGTGGATTGCAGCAGGTATGCTATGGGTCCTGGATGCTTCGATCAACATCACCATGGAGCCATTCCGGGCATTTGTCGGCGACATGCTCCCCTCCGAACAGCGAACAAAAGGTTTTGCCATGCAGTCCTTTTTTATCGGGACCGCTGCATTTGTCGGATCATTCCTGCCGTATATCATGACCAACTGGTTCGGCATATCCAATGTGGCACCAGAAGGCATGATACCTGACTCCGTGAAGTTTTCATTCTATTTCGGCGGTGCCATCTTCTTCCTTGCAGTCATGTGGACCATCATCAGAACAAAAGAATACAGTCCGGAAGAACTGAAAGCTTTCGAAGAGGCGGAAAAAGCAGAGCACGGCATCGATCAGAAAATTGTGAAGCCCGATGTGCCCCAAGAGGAAATGGCCGGCACAAAAATGAAGCATGGCCCGTTTTTGATCATTTTCGGATTGCTGATGTCCGCCATCGTCTATGCCCGCGGTTTCGCGGAAGAGCTGTATATCCTGACCATCGGTATTGCTGCCATCGGACTGGTTCTCGTGGTGGCCGGACTCCTGCAGCGCAAGGGCAGCCGTAACGGACTCGTGGTTGTTTTCGACGATCTATATCTGATGCCGAAGACTATGAAGCAGCTTGCGGTGGTACAGTTCTTTTCGTGGTTTGCCCTGTTTGCCATGTGGATTTACACCACCTCGGCTGTCACCAGCCATATCTATGATATGCGACTGGATGCAGTAGAAGTCGCCGAGCTTACAGAAGCCGGACGCATACTTGAGACCCGGACCGATGCAGATTGGTACGAACGATTCGGTCGTGTACAACGGGATCTGGATACCTACCAGGCTCAGATCGAAGCAGGTCAGTCCAATGTAACCGCTAGCATGCGGGTGGTGAATTTCTTTCTTGAGGAAGGCCGGGTAGATTTGTCGGAGGGCACCCATGAAACATTGCGTCATATTGAAAAAGAGTATAATGAGGGTGCCGACTGGGTCGGCGTCTCTTTTGGTATTTACAATGGATTTGCCGCTCTTGTCGCCTTCCTGCTACCGGTGCTGGCCGGTTTCACCAATAGGAAAATCACTCATGCCATTGCGCTCGTAGCAGGTGCCCTCGGATTGATCTCCATATACTTCATCGTCAATCCAATGATGATTCTGGTGGCCATGGTCGGTGTCGGCCTGGCCTGGGCAAGTATATTATCGATGCCCTATGCTATTCTGGCAGGATCCCTGCCGGCGGCAAAAATGGGGGTCTACATGGGAATCTTCAATTTCTTCATCGTATTGCCCCAGATACTTGCAGCTTCCATACTCGGCTTTATCGTCGGCACTATTTTCGACGGACAGGCGATTTTTGCTTTGATACTGGGCGGTGGCACCTGGATTCTCGCGGCAGGCCTCACTTTTCTGGTGGATGATGTGGATGATCCCGAGCTCACTGCCAAGGCATCCTGACGTGGCGTCCTTACGTGGCATCCTTACGTGGCATCCTTACGTGGCATCCTTACGTGGCGTCCTGCCAAGGCATTCTGACGAGGCGTCGCCAATCATCCGGCATGCTCCAGGCAACCGCTTCAAACCCGCGTGTCGAAGACACGTATGCGTTTAAAAAACGGCTTGTACTTATCCACGAATGCAACATGTAGTTTGTCTGTCTGATACGCCTGCAGTGCGCTCTTATCTTCAAATAATGCGTGCAGGCTCATTGCATAGTCGTTGTCCACAACATCGCGTTCAATGCCTTCAGGCGGACCAGCCCAGAATTCCCGAACCGCTTCAATATGTGCAAGGTCAGACAATATTTCCGTTTTCATGTTTTCCGCAGTGTCAATTGCGGCTTTGTCGTTGAGATAAAAAAATACAGAGTGTAAAATCATTGGAATTGGGTATTTTTCAGTTTTTCGGTCCCTTCATGCGTTCAATTGCGTTCAAAAATAACGAATGTCCAATCAAAATTTCTCTCTTTCCGACTTTGATTATCATCTTCCCGACTCACTGATTGCGCAGAAACCTGCCGTACCAAGGGATCATTCACGCCTGCTGGTCTATAATCGGTCCGATCGGACCATCACCGATGATTTTTTCTACAATCTGCCGAAGTATTTACCGGATAGCTCCGTGCTGGTAATCAACAATTCCCGTGTGGAGAAGGCGCGGCTGCTATTCGGAAATAAAGAGGTGTTTGTTACTCGCGTGATTGATCCCCTTACTGTCGAAGCGATGATCCGCCCTGGCAAAGTGTTCAAATCCGGGCGAACAGTTGAACTTGCTTCCGCGAGTCACGCCTCCCATTCTGCCGGAAATTCCAATGCTGCCGGCCCGTCTGACACAACACAATCTTCAAAATCGACCGGAACCGGAAAATCAGAGCCAATCCGTGCTGAGGTGTTAAACATTGCCAAGGACGGTCTGCGCACCCTGTGTTTCAACTACCCCGTCAACGATCCCGTTTTCGACCCTTACCGGCGGACACCGTTTCCACCTTATATCCGTCCGGATGAAGCACTTTCAGATCGCTATCAAACCGTGTACGCAAAAGATGACGGCAGCAAGGCGGCACCCACGGCCGGACTCCATTTCACCAACCGCATTTTTGATGAATTATCCCGTAAATCCATCGGGAAAGTGGAGTTGACGCTTCATGTCGGACTGGGAACCTTCGCTCCCGTCAAAACAGAGAAAATCAGTGAGCACAAAATGCATTCCGAATGGTATCAGATCAGCAGAGAAGCGGCCGACAACCTTCAGCATGCCCGGCACATCACCGCTGTTGGCACCACCAGTGCCCGAGTGCTTGAATCGGCAGCTCAGAGTCATCCTGGCGTAAGCGGCCACGCTGTTGCTGATATGGCAAACACCCTCCCTTTTCGCAATTTCAAAGCCTGCGAAGGCGACACCGATATCTTCATTACACCGGGCTACTGCTTCCGTGCTGTCGATTCCCTGATTACCAACTTCCATCTGCCAAAAAGCACCCTGCTTATGATGATCGCCGCCTTCATCGGCATCGATGAAATGCACCGCATCTACAAGCACGCCATCCGCGAAGAGTACCGGTTTTACTCCTTCGGTGATGCGATGCTGTTATTGTGATATTTGGTTGGTTGAATTGCCTGTTTTCATTACCAGTTTTCATGCTCAAAACTGCCGGCACACAGCAGAATGCCATTCTCTCTGCATCGCGATGAATTGATATTACAGCTGCTCCCGGTCAAGTGACCGGTACTGGACCGCCTCGCCAATATGGTGCGCTCTGATCCGGTCGCTTCCATCCAGATCCGCAATCGTGCGGGAGACCTTGAGAATCCGGTCATAAGCCCTGGCAGACAACCGGAGCCTGTTCATTGCTTTTTTCAGCAGGCCGGCACCTGCCGCATCTATTACACACGCCCTTCGCACCATCCGGGTATTCATCTGGGCGTTATTGAATACATGTGACACCTTCTCAAAACGCCTTTTCTGACGTTCACGCGCCATTATCACCCGCTCACGTATCGTATCCGATGCTTCCGACGCTGCCGGAACCGAAAGTTCTTCGTAGTTGACCTTGTGCACTTCCACATGGATATCGATCCGGTCCATCAAAGGACCGCTTACTTTTCCCATGTAACGCTGAACCTCATCGGGTGAGGCGGATGAAGGATTAGAAGGATCGTACCAGTCTCCTCCGGGAGATGGATTCATGGATGCCACCAGCATGATGCGTGACGGGTAGGTCACGCTTAGGCGCGCCCGGGCCAGCGTTAGTTCCCCGTCTTCCAGCGGTTGGCGCAGCACCTCAAGCGCACTTCTCCGAAATTCCGGAAGTTCATCCAGAAACAGCACTCCGTTGTGTGCAAGCGATATTTCACCCGGACGCGGAATGCTCCCTCCTCCGACAAGAGCGGCATCCGAGATAGAATGGTGCGGGGCACGAAACGGACGACGGACCACCAACGAGGATCCGTTGGTCAACATGCCCGCAACCGAATGAATGCGTGTCGTTTCAAGCGCTTCATCAAGCGACAGCGGTGGCAATATGGAGGGTAGGCGCCGGGCGATCATGGTCTTGCCCGATCCCGGCGGACCGACCATTATAATATTATGTCCACCCGCAGCCGCCACCTCCATTGAGCGCTTGACGTTTTCCTGTCCGCGCACATCACTGAAGTCAAGAACCGTGTCGAGCTGCTCGTGCCGGAACAGAGCGTCCATATCCACCCTGACCGGCTCCGCGTTAAGTGCGCCGTTCAGCCAGTTCGTCACCTGGGTCAAATGCGAAAAACCGTATACATCCACCCCGGAAACCACAGCAGCCTCCTTTACATTCGCAACCGGCACGATCACCTGCTTCAGACCGCGGCTTTTCGCCTCCACAGTTACGGGAAGTATACCCTTAACCGGACGCAGTGTCCCATCCAGTGCAAGCTCTCCCAGAATCATTGTTTCATTCAGTCTGTCTGATTTGATCTGACCCGACATGGCCAGCAGTCCGACCGCTATCGGCAGGTCAAACGAACTCCCCTCTTTCGGAAGGTTGGCCGGTGCCAGATTCACGGTAATCCGCCCCCGCGGCATTTCAAATCCGCTGTTACTGACCGCTGCTTCTATGCGGTCGCGCGACTCACTGATGGCGCGGTCCGGCAGCCCGACAAGAAAATACTGGGGCAATCCGTTCACTGCATTGGTTTCCACATCAATAAGATGTGCATCCACACCGAATGTCGAAGCGCAATAAGCGTGTGCCAGCATGTATCTTTACCTCCTTTGTTTTCGTATCAGACAAGGGAAGCCGCTCATCCTTACACACTGGAGGACAGTATGTGCTTTTAGCAAACATTTTGGAACCATTAACCCGAAAACATCGTACAACCTAAGGCAACACGGGTTCCACCCCGGATAGCAGCCTCAATTGACAATCACGCATCTTCTACCGGCAAAACAGATATACCGGCAAAACATAAATCGAATGGAAAGGAGCGACACCATGGCACACGATGTCATTGAAGAATTCCGGGCTTCCGGCAGGGAGCTGATCGACAAAGCGCGGGAAATCCTCGAGGAGGGCAATGTCCGCAGAATGATCATGAAAAACAGCAATGACGAAACGCTTCTCGAGATTCCACTGACACTTGGTGTTGTCGGTGTGGGTGGGGCTTTTGCCCTGGCTCCGATCATCTCAACGATAGCCGCATTTGCTTTTTTTGTGCATGATGCCCGGATTCTGGTTGAACGGTACCCGGATGAATACACAAGGCGATCCCGGAGTCATCTCGAAAATGAGCTTTCGGATGAAAATGATGACGACGATACAACGGGGGCCGCAGGAAGCAGCCGCACCGGGAGACGTGCAAGGCAAGGCAGACAGCACGGTCAACCGGGCTCCCGCAAAGATAACCAAGGTCGCGATCCGTATGAAATTGATGCCGATTTTGAGGTCTTGCGTTAACGCGCGCGTGTTGCAATGATCCGTCACCTGTAATTCAGGAGATATATCAGGTGATTCGTCTGATCGTGCCAAACGTACTGCGCCACCCCACCTCAGCTTCCGCTTTATTCCTGATCGGCCAGCCAGCGTTCCGCATCGATTGCCGCCATGCAACCGGTTCCTGCAGCGGTCACCGCCTGCCGGTAGTCCTTGTCCTGTGCATCGCCACTTGCAAAAATACCGGGCATATTGGTGTATGTGCTTTTCGGTTTGGTCTGAATATACCCGGTTTCGTCCATATCCAGCACACCTTTGAACAGATCCGTGTTGGGCTTGTGGCCGATTGCCAGAAAGACTCCGGTCACGTCATCGAGCGTGGATACTTCATCGTTTTTCACATTCTTCACCTTGACGCCTTCCACCAATTTATCACCCAGGACCTCCTCCAGCACCGTGTTCCACATCACTTCCACTTTGGGGTTGTCCAGCGTACGCTTTTGCATGATTTTTGACGCGCGAAGTTCGTCACGGCGATGGAGCAGCGTCACCTTGCTGGCAAACTTTGTGAGAAACTGCGCCTCTTCCATGGCCGTGTCGCCGCCTCCGATAATGACCACATGCTGATCGCGAAAAAAAGCACCGTCGCATGTTGCACATGCCGAAACGCCATGTCCGCGCAGCCGCTGTTCGCTCTCTATGCCAAGCCATTTGGCCGAGGCGCCTGTTGACACAATCAGTGCCCTGCCAAAAATCTCTGTTTTTTCATCAATCGTTACTTTATACGGTTGCTTGTCAAAATCGATATTCGACACGGTGCCCCAGCGGCAATCAGCTCCGAAACGGGTGGCCTGCTTGCGAAAGTCCTCCATCATTTTGGGTCCGAGCACACCCTCCGGATACCCCGGATAGTTTTCCACATCCGTGGTTGTAGTCAGCTGTCCGCCCGGTTCCGGACCTTCCAGTACCAGCGGCTTAAGATCCGCCCTGGCGGCATAGAGTGCTGCGGTGAGTCCGGCCGGACCGCTGCCGATAATTACCACATCCAATGTTTTTCCTGCAATATCATCCATAAATAATTTAATTTATCATAGTTTTGATTTTCATATATAAAAATATAGATATATTCATCAAAATACAATACTCCGCTGTGTGGAAATAATTTCCTTTTTCGGTTGTCTGCAGCTGTTGCACAGATTTTCTGCTGATATTCCTCCCTTTTCTGTCATCCCATAATTCCGTAAGTTTCGCGCTTTCTTAATTACTTTAAATTCAACAGATAAAGGACTGTGAATATTGCCGTTCCAAAAGAGACGGTTGGTGGAGAAACCCGGGTTGCTCTTACGCCGGCAGTGGCTGCCCAGGTGATCTCATCTGGAATTGGCGTGACAATCCAAAAGGGCGCCGGAATTCAGGCATCGTTTACTGATGACATGTACGAACAAGCCGGTGCAACGATCGCGCCGGAAGTTTCCGGACTCTATCAGCATGCCGATGTTGTGCTCAAGGTACAGAAGCCAAATGTCGAGGAAATCGGGATGATGACAACCGGCACCATCCTGATATGCTTTCTTTGGGCACTTTCCGATCGGGATCTTGTCCGGAAGCTACAGGATGCCGGAATTACCGCCATTGGAATGGATGCGCTACCGCGCATCAGCAGGGCGCAAAGCATGGACGCCCTGAGCGCCATGAGCTCCATCGCCGGGTATAAATCCGTGCTTATAGGAGCCAATGCACTGGGAAAATATCTCCCGATGCTGGTAACTGCAGCCGGCACCATTCCACCTGCGAAAGTATTGGTTCTTGGGGCAGGTGTTGCCGGGCTGCAGGCTATCGCCACGGCCCGTCGCCTTGGTGCCGTTGTAGAAGCTTTTGATGTTCGGCCGGCAGTGAAGGAGCAAGTAGAAAGCCTGGGCGCCGCGTTCATCGATATTCCACAGGAAGAAAAGGACACGGAAACCAGTGACGGATACGCCCGGGAACTCAGCACGGAAACACAGGATGCGCAACGGAACATGCTCCATAAGCACATCAGCAAGAGCGACCTCGTGATCACCACGGCTTTGATACCCGGCAAACCGGCGCCTGTTCTGATCACGTCAGAGATGGTTTCCTATATGGCAGCCGGATCGGTAATCGTCGACCTGGCTGCCGAACAGGGCGGCAACTGCGAACTGACCCGCCCGGGCGAGGATCTGTTCACCGATAACGGAGTCATCGTACGGGGACCGCTCAATATCCCCGCAGCCATGCCGGTCCATGCATCGCAGCTCTATGCAAAAACCCTTTATTCGCTGCTGATGCATCTGACCAGGGATGGTCGCATCCATCTTGATTTTGATGATGAAATCACGCAAAGGGCGACCATAACCCATGATGGAAAGGTGGTCACTCCGCTGCTTTTTAATTAAAAGTGAATATTTCTGTCGACTTTCTATCTATGGAAACACTGATCATGAATCTCTTCATCTTCGTGCTGGCGTCTTTTGTCGGTTTCGAAGTGATATCGAAAGTGCCGCCCACCCTGCACACCCCGCTGATGTCCGGGGCCAATGCCATATCCGGCATAACCCTGGTTGGTGCGCTCATCGTCGCAAGTCACACCGGTTGCGTCATCACATGCCATATAGGCTTTCTGGCCATCATATTTGCCACCATCAATGTCGTGGGGGGCTTTATGGTCACCGACCGCATGCTTGAGATGTTCAAAAAGAAGGAGGATGAGTGATGAATCCGCTTGTGCCTGAATTAATTGCCGATTATGTCCCGGGTATGATACAGCTGGCCTATCTGCTGGCATCGGCGCTTTTCATTCTCGGATTGAAAAAGCTCACTTCCCCCGCCACAGCCCGGTCCGGCAATCAGATGGCTTCTGCCGGCATGCTCATCGGTATCGTGGTCACCCTGTTTGACCATAATATCATCTCATTCCGGTATATCATCGCCGGAATCATCATTGGATCGGTCATCGGCGTAACTTTGGCACGCAAAGTGAAGATGACAGCCATGCCGGAACTGGTCTCGATGTTCAACGGCTTCGGCGGCGCTGCATCGGCGCTGGTTGCGAGCGGTGAATATTTCCGGATCGCCCCCCAGCAGTTTGCAGGGCAGGAGCTTGCAGCCATGATCATCTCGGTGCTGATCGGCACCATGACCTTCACGGGCAGTCTGATCGCCTTCAGCAAGCTCAGGGGAATTATTGGCGGTGCGCCGATCGTCTATCCCGGGCACAAGCTGGTCAATCTGCTCCTTTTCATCCTTTTTCTGGTGTTCGGGGTGTTGTTTTTTCTGGATGCCGGCAATCCGGCATACTACCTTGTCATAGCCGGACTCGCATTCCTGCTGGGCATTTTGATGGTTTTGCCGATCGGGGGTGCTGATATGCCCGTGGTGATCTCCCTTCTCAACTCACTCACGGGACTCGCAGCATCTGCTACGGGTTTTGTACTTGATAACAATCTTCTGATCGTGAGTGGAACCCTGGTGGGTGCCGCCGGAATGATACTGACCCTGATCATGTGCAAGGCGATGAATCGTCCGCTGTCACATGTGATTTTTGGTGCGTTTGGAACCGCAGACGGCGGGGTTGGCAATGTCGTTCAGGAGAACGGAAAAACGGTCAGGGAAGTGACTGCACATGACCTTGCCGTGATGACGGTCTACGCCAAACGCGTGGTCATCGTACCGGGATACGGCTTGGCCGTCGCCCAGGCGCAACACATTGTGCGGGAAGTGGCTGATTTTCTCGAATCTAAAAACGTAGATGTCCGGTACGGGATTCATCCGGTGGCGGGACGCATGCCCGGTCATATGAATGTGCTGCTGGCCGAAGCCAATGTCCCCTATCCGCAGCTCTATGACATGGATGAAATTAACAAGGAATTCGCCAGAACCGATGTTGTACTTGTCATCGGTGCCAACGATGTCGTGAATCCAGATGCACGGAGTGATACCGCCAGCCCGATTTACGGCATGCCGATTCTGAATGTGGATCAGGCTCGATCTGTAGTGATATTCAAACGCAGCCTGAATCCCGGTTATGCCGGCATTGACAATCAGCTTTTTTACAGCGATAACAGCTACCTGTTTTTTGGTGATGCCAAAAAATCACTGGAAAAACTGCTTCGGGCATTGAAAATGGTTTAGTTCCAAGACCCTGTACAGGTTCCGGGACGCCAAACGCCCGACGGCATCACCCGGACTTACTCGTGTGCAACTTCACGACTCAGAACGTCGGCGGCAACAAGAACCAGAAAAGAGGCGAGCAGGCCGGCTGCAAGTTCACCGCCCAGCCCGGTGAAGAGGAATATGAGACCGCCAGCCAGGGCACCCAGCACAGCAAAAGCCATGCACACAATAAGTACCGGACCCGATCCGCCGACTAGTCCCTTGTAGATCCATCCCACTACAATTCCAATAAAAAGCAGCGTCACAAATGTGCCCATCATAAAACCGGTTTAAATTCTGTAATTTATTTGTTAAGGAGCTGGTGATTCTCAAAAGTCGCTAAAGATACAAATTTTTCCGGATTTACGCGGAGTCAGCACACATGAGAAAAATCATACATGTTGACATGGATGCCTTTTATGCATCGGTGGAGCAGCGGGACGAGCCGACGCTGCAGGGCAGGCCGGTGGCTGTGGGCGGGTCTCCGCAGGGCCGGGGTGTGGTTGCCGCAGCGAGCTATGAAGCTCGAAAATTCGGCATCCGCTCCGCCATGCCGGCCGCGCACGCGCTGAGGCTTTGTCCGGATATTATATTCATCCGGCCAAGATTCGATATCTATAAAAGTGTCTCCCTGGATATTCGCGAAATTTTCCATCAGTACACGGATATGGTGGAGCCGCTCTCGCTTGATGAAGCTTATCTGGATGTCACTGAAAACAAGACCGGCAACCCGTCAGCAACCCTGATTGCCCGTGAAATCAAGCAGAAAATACGGACGAAGACCAGACTCACCGCATCGGCCGGTGTTTCGTTCAACAAATTTCTCGCCAAAATCGCCTCCGACCTTCGAAAACCGGACGGACTCGCACTCATCACCCCCGGAAAAGCCCTCGATTTTATTGCAAGGCTTCCGATCGGAAAGTTCCACGGAATCGGTAAGGCAACCGAAGCGAAAATGCACCGATTCGGCATTCATAACGGCGGCGATCTGCGAACATGGTCCAAATGGGATCTGAACAAGCATTTCGGCAAAGTTGGAACCTTTTACTACAACATCGCCCGGGCCATTGACGACCGGCCGGTCCGCACCGAACGCATCCCGAAATCAATCGGAAAAGAAAAAACATTTGAGGAGGATGTGGATTCCATTGAGTGGCTTGCAAGCTTCCTCGCAAACCTAAGCGATAAAGTCGTGGACCGTTTGAAAAGAGAGGCGGCGGAAGCCCGGACCGTCACCCTTAAACTGCGGTATGACAATTTCGAAAGCATTACCCGAAGCTTCACGCCCGGCTATCCCGTATCAGACGCCGGAGAAATCACGGAACTCGCGGTTCGACTGCTTCATGAAACCGAGGCCGGTGAGCGTAAAGTACGGCTGGCAGGTGTCACCGTGTCGGGATTCCTGCGGGATGACGGCACCTCCATCGAGGGGCAGCAGATGATGTTACCCCTGGATTGAGACACGCTCCATTAAAGTGCAATATGGCCGGATCAGCCGCCGTGGCCGTCCCGCCCGGTGCACACAATCCGGTTTATGGATGTTCACGCTCCGGTAAAAATCCGGTGCTTCATCTTATAAATTGCCCTGAAAAACGGCAGCCATGGCACAGATGACATGATTTTCAGTTCCTGGTGGAATCGTGTCTTCTCTTCCAGAAACTGCAGGATCCTGTCGAACCTGTTTTTGAGAAACAGATCGTGAAAAATCCTGATGGACGTGTCAGGGTGTCGGTGCAGATTGTAGAGCAACATCATGTCATACACCCGGAAACGATAAGGCGACATGGCCCGGGATGATGGCTGCGCTCCTTGCACAAGAGCGCGGGTTATTTCGGCGCTGTGCTGCTGAATCCGGGTGAACGTGTAGCCGGTCGATGGCTTGGTGAGACCGCCCATCGTACCCACATTCCATACCCGCCGACAATACTGCGCTGGATACCGGCGGTCCTCCATCGGAATCACACCCTTCTCGGTATATGTGATCGCGTACTGACCTGAAGACAGCCCCAGCCGCTCATCAATGTAGTTTTTAAGACCTATTTCATACTCCTCATCAGTAATGAGCTCTTCTGAAAACAGGGTGTACTCCACCAGTGCTTCATGCCTGTTGAACGGCAGAACATACACAAACGTAACTCCGTTGCCCTGCGGGACGTCAAAATCCATGAAAGTGGCTTTGGCGGGATCAAAAACCGGTTCGTTCGTGTGAATATGCCATCCGGTAAAATGCTGAAGGAGGGATACATCCAGCTTCAGCTTTTGGAAGCCCGGCGGACGCAGCGCACTCTGGAATATGTGTCCGGCAGTAAACAAGCCCTCCGACGACCGCATGACTGCCCGTCCATCCTCATAACCAAATTCCTGTATATCTGTTTCCAACAGCGTTACATTCGGTGATTTTCGTGCTATTTCAAGGATTTTTTCAGCATAATCGTCACTTTTTACACAGTGATAGCGATAGTCATTCAGCTTTTCGGAGAATATGGCGCCAAGCGCCCTGACCTCAAGTGATTCCCAGGAGTGAAAGATGAGATCACCAAACTTGTGCTGTTTATCGTCCCAGAAACACCAGGTTTTATCACGAACCGGCTTCAGAACCCGGTCAGCCAGAAGGATGCTCTTCTCCTTCAGCTCATCTGCACTAAGAAAATTCCAGATCAGACTGAGCCCGGCAGCACCTGCTCCTGCTATGATAAAGTCAAAATGACGGGATGAGTTCATTGAATGAGGCTTGTTCATTTTTCAAATAACAGTAAAGTACAACGAATCATGCCTTGATAAACCGGAAACTTCTTCCCTGTTTTATTTCCGTCATATTTTTTAATTCAACCGGAATCATCTTTGATTTTCCTTCGAGTGTCGTATTTTACATACTCCGATTACGGATCTCGCGCTGGAACCCGGGAAATTATTCAATGAAACGTTGCACCGGAAACTGGTACTCTAATATTTCACACATACGCACGGATGCACACGATGACAATCTGTTACCGCAGGTTCACTTTTCTCTTTCTTTTCGGCATAGTAACGCCCCATTTCATAATGTCGCAACCCGCCGTTTCCCGTGAGCTTCCCGGCGGAGCCGACATCAGGGAGCAATATGAAGAAATTGCCCGCAAAATCATCCGCGAGGCAACCGAAACACATCGCGGCTACGACCGGATCGCCTACATGAGCGACTACTTTCCCCACCGCCTGAGCGGTTCCAAAATGCTTGAAGATGCCATCGACTGGACCCTGGAAGAATTGGAGCGTGACGGCATTCCTGTGATTTACACCCAGGATGTGGAAGTCCCGCACTGGGTCAGAGGCAACGAGTCTGCATCCCTTGTCTACCCCTATGCCAGCGACTTGCCCATGCTCGGGCTCGGTGGCAGTGTGCGCACCCCCTCCGAAGGCATCACCGCACAAACGGTGGTTGTGGAAAGTTTTGAGGAGCTGGAGGAGCGACGCGATGAGGTTCCGGGCAAAATCGTTGTCTACAACCAGCCGTTTGAAAATTACGGACAGGCAGTTCAGTATCGTGTGTGGGGTGCCGACCGGGCTGCACAATATGGTGCGACTGGTGTCCTGTTGCGTGCTGTAACACCGAACTCCATGGGACACCCGCATACCGGGGGATTGCGCTATTCCGATGATGTCCCGAGAATCCCCGCCGCCTCAATATCGGCCGAAGATGCCATGCTGCTTCACCGCTTTGACCAGCGCAACGATCCCGCAACGGTCACACTCTATATGGAGGCCGAAATGAAAGCGGATATGGCACTATCCCGCAATGTGATTGCCGAAATCCCGGGGTCCGAAAAGCCGGAAGAGATCGTGGTCATTGGCGGACATATTGACTCCTGGGATGTCGGACACGGCGCTCTGGATGATGCCAGCGGCGTGGTTGTCACCTGGGAAGCGCTGCGTCTCATCCTCGAAATGGGTCTGCAGCCCAGACGAACCATCCGGCTTGTGTTCTGGACCAACGAGGAAAATGGTGTGATGGGCGGGCGCGCCTATCGTGACAAGGTGAAGGAAAGCGGTGAAATTGATCAGCACCAGCTTGCTTTTGAAGTTGATTTCGGCGTTTTCAAACCACTCGGATACGGCTTTCAGGGCTCGGATAAGGCATTTCAAATGCTTAAACCGATCACCGAACTTATGTCCCCACTGCGGAGCATGCATCTCCGGGAAGGAGCTTACGGCACCGTGGATATTGGTCCGCTGCAACGCGAAGGGGTTCCTGTTATGGGACTTGATGTGGAAACAGAGAAATATTTCTGGTATCACCATTCCGCCAAGGACACCATCGACAAGCTGGATCCTGATGAAGTCGCCGAGTGCATCGCTGCAGTTGCGGTTATGGCTTATATCGTCGCCGACATGCCCGGCCGCCTGCCCTGGTAAATTTTCCCTGACACGCCTGTCCGTTAGTCATGCCCTTCTCACGCCTGTCCGTTAGTCATGCCCTGAAACACCCTGTTCTCATGGACTTTCGCATAAATATATCTGTTTGCAGTAGCCGCCAATTTGATTAGATTTGCTTATGTGCACGGGTTGCAAATGAGGGGTATCGTGCACGGCACATCTAACCAATATTGCTATGAAAAGAACATATACCAATATGTTCGGAGGGGTTGGAGGCAGAAGCATCAGTATTGTCATATTGCTTTTGTGCCTCATGGTCTCTGCCTCCGGACTTTCAGCACAATCACCCGGCCGCGATAATAATGGCAGTCGCTGGCTAACCCAGGGCTTCCGAAGCAGCCTGAATGTACCTGATAAGGAATCAATAAAAGGAAAACGGTCAGGCTTGCTGGATATAGAGTTGGATCCAGTGGATGCACGGGTGGCCTTTGATATTGTCAGCGACCTGATGGCGATCGAGGATGCCGACGCACGGCCGGTTTATATGTGGGGCGAAGACTCCGGACTATTTGATGGCTTCTTCAAGCAAGGTCACGCCCTTGCTCTCGAACCAGAAGGAAAGAGCTATTACTGGGAACTCTATTTTCTTAACGATATCGATTCGCTGATCTATTTTCATCTTGTCGTAGGTACGAATATTATTGATTCCGAGATCACGCATATCCGTGACTTTCCGCCCTACGAACTTCCACCAATTCCACTATCAGATATAAAGACCATACCGGACAACTTCATTTCAAGTCAAGATGCGCTCCAGGCAGCACGCAGTTATGGTCTGGACAGTTTGCTGGCCATGACCGATTTCCACGGTTATTATGAGCTGGAATACAGCCTGGGTGGCTTTTTCTTCGAGTATCCCGATCTTCTTGATGAAAACTCCCCTGCTTTCTGGGACATCTTGTATGATTCTTACACATGGAACCCGGATCTGGAAACCGACGAATGGATCGAAACGAACTTCCTCATCAATGCGGTGACCGGCGCACTGCTCGGAAAGCTCATCCGTACCTATGGTGATATAGAAGCTGTCGATTTTCTCGATGTGTATCCATCCGTGGCAGAATATGTTGAGGAAGAGCTTGAATCATCCATGTTTTTTCAGGTCTTTGGCAGTGAAACTGCCTGGCTTCCGGAACTACCTGCCGGAAAAAGCCAGGACTGGATGCTGGTTTGGATTGATCCTGAAACCGAGGTGATCGACATGCTCTTCACCCGGGGCCATGACATAAGCGGTCACGAAACGTTTCATTTAAGTTCGATACCTGAGGATCAGCGTCCACCGATAGATCAATTTCGTCCGATTGAGGACCTTCAGGTAGGATCTGGAGGGGCCCTGCAGATCGCCATGGGAAACGGACTCAGTGCCGAATTAAACGATGCGCCCGATGGCGCCTCGGCCCGTATTCAGTACAACCTCTACAGAATTCCTTTCATTTTTCCCGACCTGCTCGATGAAAATGCCAATGCGTTCTGGCATCTCAACGTGACCATCGAAGTCTACAATGAGCAATGGGAATTGACCTTTATGCGCCAAAGCAGCCACTTTGTTGATGCGACTAACGGGGATTATCTCGGTTCCTTTTCGGATGTTTCTTCAGGTGACCAGGAACAACTGCCATCCGTCATTGTACTGCATCAGAATTACCCGAATCCGTTTAATCCGGCGACCACCATTCGCTGGGAAATGGACGCCGGACAACATGTAGTGATCAGCGTCTTCGATCTGCTTGGACGAAAAGTGGCAACCCTTGCGGATCAATTCTATCCGGCGGGCATTCACGCTGTTCCAATCGATGCATCCACACTTGCAAGCGGTGTGTACCTTTACCGGCTTGAAGCGGGTGGCGTGGTACTGAATAAAAAACTAACGGTACTCAAGTAGTTTCGAGGTTTTTTAATCCTCGTTTTTACGCTTTTTATCTGTTTTTCTGCTCCCGCTTTTCTTTATAAATGGAGCATAGAACGGTTCTGCCTTGGTTTTAGGCTTCTTTTTTTTGGATTTTCTCACTGGTTTGCCGGCGGCCTTGCTCTTTCCGCTGCCGGCAGCCTTTTTCTTCTGGCTGAATGACGGGACCGTGTCGCTTTCCTCTTCAAAATCACCTTCCAGCAGCTTTTGGGTGCGCTCCATGTAGTCAATGCCAGCCTTTTTTCCCAAATGACTTCCGCGCTTCTGATTCTTTTTCTGTTCGGGTCTTGGCCCTCGTTGCCCTGAGTATCCCGACCCATGGTCGGACTCCTTTTTCTGCAAATATTCCGATTTCCGGTCAGTAGCATTATGTTTCAGGCCAGTATCATCCTGTTCAGGGGCCGTCCCAGCGCCATCCCGCATCTTCAGCAGGGCCGCGGCAACTTCAATGGGTGCAAATCCATCGGCAGCAATTTCCTCGATCTGCTCAATCCATGGCCGCAATCCGCCTGACTCGAGGGTATCCCTTACCTCCTCCAGCATTACACCCCGTATGGATGCCTCCACCTGTTTCATCGATGGAAGCGGTATGGATTCAATACGAAGGTTCAGTTTGTTTTCAATATACCGGATGTTTCTGCTTTTGCGCCCGGATGAAAACGTATATGCAACCCCGGTCTTGCCGGCTCTTCCCGTTCGGCCGATCCTGTGCACATAGTATTCGGGATCCTGTGGGATGTCGTAGTTGAAGATGGCATCGATATTCTCCACATCCAGCCCACGAGCAGCCACATCGGTGGCAACCAGGACCTCAATCCGGCCATCGCGGAATTTTTTCATCACCTTATCACGCACCATCTGGGTCATATCGCCATGCAGGGCATCCGCCGGGTAGCCGCGCGACTGCAGCTCACCTATAAGTGTGTCGCACGTGCGCTTTGTATTACAGAAAACCAGCGAAAGTTTGTAGTTGTGCAGATCGAGCAGCCTGCATATGCCTTCTGTGCGCATCGAGTCACGTGCCTCAACAATATACTGCTGAATGCCATCAGCCGAGGGTGTCTTGCCCTCAACTTTGATCATCTCCGGATTGTTAAAGTACTGACTCATGATCTTCTTGATTTCCGTCGACATCGTGGCGGAAAACATGACCGTCTGGCGCGGAATTTCCCGGGATCCATAACCCAGAATTGTCTCGATATCCTCACGAAAACCCATATTGAGCATTTCGTCGGCTTCGTCCAGAATTACCGTTTCAAGCTGGTCCAGAGATAGCGTGCCGCGTTTGAGGTGGTCAATTACGCGTCCGGGCGTGCCGACCACAATCTGCGATCCATCCCTGATCTGCTTGATCTGACGAAAAATGGGCTGTCCGCCATACACGGGAGTGGCACGAACACCGCTCATGTACTTTGCAAGTTTGATGATTTCTCCGGTGACCTGCACAGCGAGCTCACGGGTCGGACACATTATAATAGCCTGGACTTTGCCCGACTTCGTATTGATTTTCTCAAGCAACGGGATGGCAAACGCCGCCGTTTTACCGGTCCCGGTCTGCGCCTGTCCGGCAAGATCACGGCCCTCCCGGATCAACGGAATAGCGGCAGCCTGGATTTTTGTAGGTGCTTCATAGCCCATTTCCTCAATGGCTTTGATAATGGGCGCACTGATACCAAGATCAGCAAATGGATTTGTTTTCAACATCGTAAGATTTAGAATGATTACAACATGCCGGGTGGTGTGCAACCGGCTGATCCCGCATTTCGGGAACATATCAACTCCCTCTTCGGCATTGCTATCATGTACTTTTTAACTTTGAAAGGGGATGATATGTGCAATCTCACTTAGCAAGGAAGGCGTGTTACAGAAACTCTGACAACTGTACTATTTCTGATAACAAGCCAGAAATATACGAATAATTTTAATCCGGAAACAGCCCCGGCCTAACAGCCAAAATGTGCAGAGTGACGAAGCGCATCATCCAGCAAGCGCATGTATTTTTCAGCCTCGACCTCCACGCATCCGAACTGTCCAAGATGCGGCGTGTAAAACTGGACATCCCATAGCCGAAATCCACCTGCCAGCAGGCACTGGTGGCAATGATATAGCGCCACCTTTCCCAACTCGGAGTCCCTCTGAAACATCGACTCTGCGAAGAACGCGGATCTGAGTGCTACGCCATACACGCCGGCGGTCAGCCGGTCACCCCGAAATATTTCCACCGAATGGGCGTACCCCATTTCGTGCAACACCATAAAGGAATCCATGATGCGACTGGAAATCCAGGTGCTTTCACGGTCAGCGCATCCCTCCATGACCCCGCGGAAATCCTCGTCAACCGACCAGTGGTACTCCTTCTTGCGAATGATTCGACGGACCTTTTTCGAGACACGGAAGGCATCTAACGGTATGATGCCCCGCTGCCGGGCCGTATACCAGTTTACATCCGGATCGTCCCTGGACTCCGCCATGGGAAACACTCCCTGAGCGTACCCCTGCAGCAGCACTGCCGGCGGGATGATCTCCGGTTTGTTACCCTGTTGAAACTCCGGCACGCTCTTCGAATTTACGGAGTCCTGCTTCGACACGTTGGCGTTCCGCATAATCCCCGAGCCAGTCTTCGGGCAGCGTCTCCATTCCGCCAAGTGCGCCAATCAGACTGCCAAGGTAGAAACACGACGCCTCACTGGCTCCGCCGAGATTGGCAGCGGCGGTGATGGCCTTTTTGAAATCATCGTGATGGCGATGGAAAACGGCACCGACAAAGGTGATCATATCCTCGGCCAGCTTGCTCACATCTCCGCATGACTTTGCGATATCCTCCAGCGGCTCGTCCATCATCGGCTCTGTCACCTGCATGCGACGGCGTATTTTATAATCACCCGGGAAATATCGTTCCGCTTCAAGAATATATTTTGCGGCATTTTCAAGAAACTCATCCGGATCGAAATTCTCTTTCTCCGTTTCATACAGATACACCAGCAAGCGCATGTAAAGCCAGATACTCTGCTGCCAGACCACCGATGACGGAGTCAATGACTGCATCCACTCCTTAAGATCCTCCACCGACACCTGTCCTTCCCTGAGCATCCGCGCGGCCGGAATGGCAAATGAAAAGGTGTAGTGACCGCCATCGGGAAAAGGAGGCCAGGCGAACGTGGTCGATTTTGGCCATTTTTCCGGATATTTATTCAATGCCTGCTTGATGGTAAAAGCGAATTCCTGAAGATCGGGCAGCGGTGAGGATGAGGCAAGCACCGAGATCAGCGCTTCGGTCTGCCGGGCGGAATGGCCTGCTTCCAACGGACTGAAATCATCCGCCTCCGGGCGGCTCTGGTACCCGTTGATGTTACCGAAGGTCGATGATACCTGTTCCGGCTTCATTTCCTCAGCAGGCATGCCGATGGCCTCTCCGATGGCTGCACCCAGGCAGGTGGCCTGAAATCTGTTTTTGATTTGATCTGACATAGGTTCGCTCCGTTCTTCTGTTTACTCAATGATACTTTTATTCCGGGATGGACACAATGACTTTTTCACTGATCCTGCACTCCCAGAAGGTTGGTTTTTATCTTGTCTGAATCCCTTTTCTGCCGGAAGATCCACTGCTGCAGCTCATGCACTCCCTTTCGGAGATATCCGGGGACACCAGATCCGGGAGCACCTGAATGGTGGTAAGCCTTCACGACTTCTTCCGGGTGCGGCAGCGTCTTATGCTGCTTTTGCCGTTTTTGTTGATTCTGCTTTTGTCGCTTCTGTCCGGGTTGCTCTGAACGGCCCGAATCACGCTCTTCAATATTTTCCCGGGCGATGGCCTCCGCCACGTTGCGATACGCCTCACGAAACGGCATCCCTTCCGAAACCAGCCGGTTTGCATGATGCGTTGCAAACACTTCCGGTGTGAGTGAACGGGCGGCCGCACCGGCATCGAACTCAAGCCCCGCAAGGGAATGACGAACCGCCACGGCCAGCAGCTTCGATTGTTCAAGAGCAGCCATTACGCTTTTCTTTACAACCTGGAGATCCCGATGATACCCTGAAGTCAGATTGGCCGGCACCGCAGACAGATGGGTTCTGGCGGATTGCAGATCATGATAGGCCCCGCGAATGAGCTCCCAGGCATCCGGATTCCTTTTCTGCGGCATGATGCTGCTGCCAGAAACCTGGTCCTCGCTCAGGGTCACCAAGCCCCATGAGGGATGCATAAAAAGCACCACGTCCGAGGCCATGCGGTTGAATGTAAGCGCACCATAAGCCAGCGCATCCACCAGTTGCATCTCAAACCGCCCGCGGGATAGCTGTGCCGCCGCCACCGGCTCCTGGACTCGTGCAAATCCGAGTTTTTCTGCCAGAAATTCACGGTCAATGCCAATGTATGGCACACCATAACCTGCCGCGCTACCTAGCGGGGACTGGTCGATGAGCTCATACGCCTGCCGGAGTGCGGTCAGATCCGAACGCAGCATGTCAAGATAGCCGGCGGCCCAGGCATCGGCAGAATGTGGCATGGCGGGCTGCGTGTGGGTCAATCCGGCAAAACAGACACCGTTGTGCTTCTTTGCAAGTGCCTCAAGCCGTTCTGCAATAGCAATCCATTCTTCTGCAATTTCCAGGGTCGCATCTTTCATGAAAAGACGCATATCTGCCAGGATCTGGTCATTGCGCGAACGGCCGGTATGGATGCGCTCTCCATCCTGACCTGCTTTATCCGTCAGAAATTTTTCCACCGCCGAATGCACATCCTCATCATCCGGACCCAGATCAAACATCCCTTCCGTCCACATCTTCCATGCTTCAGCCAGTGCCGCAAAAACCCGCTCATAACCATCATTACCGTAAATCCCGACTCTCAGAAGCATCTGCGCCTGTGCCACATTCACAAGAATATCATACGGTACAAGCCGCCGGTCCAGCTCCCGGTCCTCTTCTGCTGTAAACCGGTAGAACCAGGACCGATCCACACCGGTGCCTTCGCCGAAACCGGCACCCGGTCCGGCATTGGATCCTCCAATTCGGTCATCCGTTTTTTTCTGCCACAATGTCTTCATGGTCGGGTCGTTGGATCAGATTGTTATTTTATCAATTCTGCAATTCGTTCAAAATAACGTCTAATGATTTTTTCATAGACCGGCACACCTTCTTCCAGTTGCGAGATAGCTATCGATTCGTTTGCCGTATGCGAGTCGCTGCTGTTGCCCGGACCGATTTTAATTGTCGGCACATCCGAGAGAAAGACCCAGTCAGATGTGGTTGGCGAACCGAACAGCGGGTTACCGGTCACTTCCCTTGCGGCCTGCGCTATGGGATGATCCGGGTCGGTGCTGGTGGAGACGAACCTGTCACTGAAAACGTTGATGCTTATCCCCAGTTCCTTGCGAAATCTTTCGATTATCACATCGTTGGGCACCTCGGGAATCGTGCGTATATCTACAAATACCGAGCAGGAATCGGGATGTGCGTTTCTCGCCGTACCGCCCTCAATGGTGGTCGGTGTGATGCGCGTGGAACCGATAAACGGGTTTTCCTCCGAAAAAGTGATTTTTTTCAGCTTTTGCAAACAGTCGGCCATCTCGTAAATGGCATTGGGACCGGTGACCCGCGCGGCATGGCCTGCCTCGCCTTCGGTCTCCAGCTTCAGTATCAGAAGGCCCTTTTGTGCTGCACATGGATGCAGCATCGTGGGCTCGCCGATCAGTGCCGCGTCCGGCCGGTCGATTTTTTGCCTCAGCCGGAACATGCCGTTGTTTTCGCCGGCGCTTTCCTCGCAAACGGTTATTGCAAGACTCACTCGTCCGGGCGGCTCGTATCCGGATGCAGCCAGATTAAGCAGCGCCATCAGCATGCAGCTGACCGGTCCCTTTGCATCGGTGCTGCCCCTGCCGTATATGTGCCTGTTTTTTTCAACCGGATTGAAAGGCTCTCCGACATGACGCGCTGAGGGAGGCACGACATCCGAATGAGAGTTGAGAAACAGCCACGGCCGTCCGCTGCCCAGATGGAAAATGAGATTGTCCTCATAGCGCTCTGTTTGCAACAAACCCGTACCCGCGACCTGTTCCTCCAGCCAGTCCACCATGTCTTTCTCCATGGTACTGGTACTGGGAAAGCGAATCAGCTGCATCAGCAGTTCGGTGACTGGTATTTCGTAAATTTTTTTCATTGCAATGCATTAACCTCATTATCGCCACCGGCATCCCCTCCGGTGATCAGCCGGGTGCCCCCTCCGGCTGCAAGGGTGTCTGCATTGGCCAAAAGGACCGAAGGGATGCCTTTGTCCATGGCATCAAATGCCGTTAAAAGCTTGGGTTTCATTCCATCTTTGACCCAGCCCTCCCGGAGTCCGTGCTGCCAGTCATTGCGGTTCAGCTCAGGAACGGGTTTGCCGGCTGCATCCAGCACCGCCGGTGGTTCCATCAGCATGATAAGCTCGTCAACCTGCATTGCCAGTGAGATGCGGATTGAAAATGTGTCTGCATTGATGTTGAGAATTCCTTCCTCCGGAGACCAGGTCAGGCAGCCGATCACCGGAACATATCCCCATTTAAGAAGGTGCTCCACCAGCGTCCTGTCGACTGCCTTCATCTCGCCAACCAATCCGAAATCAACAGGTTCGCCATCGATTTCGAGAGGCGGACGACGAAATGCCGTTGTTAATTCCCCATCAATTCCAGTGATTCCGACCGACGATATTTCGTTGCTTCGCAAAAAAGAGACCAGCTCACGGTTCGCTTTGCCGCCCACGGTATAAAGAAGGATCTCCCGGGTTTCCTCATTGGTTACACGTCTTCCGGCCATCTGGTGGACGGGAATATCCATACGTCTGCTCAGTTCATTGATCTGTTTTCCTCCGCCATGCACCAAGATCACTAGATCTCCCTGAACCCTGCACTTATGTATGAATTCCGCAAGTTTGCCCAGTGCGTTGGTGTCGGCCAGGACATTACCGCTGAGCTTGATCAATTTCTTACTCATGACATCAGCCTCATAAGTTTCATCAGTACCGCTTTTTGTACATGAAGCCGGTTTTCCGCCTGGTCAATGTGAATGGCATCAGCGCTGTCCAGCACCGCATCGCTAACAACTACATTTCGTCGCACAGGCAGGCAGTGCATAAAGGCGGCTTTTCTGGTGGCGGACATGAGGTCCGCTGTAATGGTCCAGTTGCGACAGGTGTCTGTTCGCAATTTCTCTTCTGCGGCCGGATCGGTATAGACAATCGGAGCGGCCCATGACTTGCCGTAAATAATATCAGCATCCCGGAATGCCGCTTGCTGATCCTGTTCAACATGCAGCTGCGAACCGTTGCGGGAAGCATGCGCTCTGATCTTGTCTAAAACGGTATCAGGAAGTGTCATTTCCGGCGGACATGCCAGGGTAACCTCCATACCCAGACGCGCAGCCATTTCCAGCGCGCTGTTCGGAACGGCCATTGGCAGCGGCTTGGGATGCGGCGCCCAGGACAGCACGAACTTTTTATCCTTAGGCTTGCCGTCCAGGCGCTCAAGCATAGTGAGTCCGTCGGCCAAAGCCTGACACGGATGTTCCCTGGCGCTTTCCATATTGATCACAGGAACAGTGGCATAGCTGACGATGTCCCGGAGCAGCTGATCCTCCATATCCTCATCCAGGCTTTTCATCCCTGCAAAAGCGCGCACACCGATAACATCCACATACCTTGATATCACCTGAACAGCCTCCTTGAGGTGCTCGGTGCGGTCTCCATCCATGATCACTCCGGTCTGTGTCTCAAAGGTCCAGGTACCCTGGCCTGGCTGGATGATCGATGTCCCCGCACCCAGATGAACAGCAGCTGTCTCAAATGAGATTCGGGTCCGCAGTGAAGGATTTAAAAAAATCAAACCAAGCATTTTTCCAGACGCCACCGGCTTTCGGAAATGCTCCTCTTTCATCTTCCGGGCATGCCCGAGCACGTCCAGAAGAGTCGCATCATCCCAGTCGGACAAGTGAACAAACTGAGATGTTTTATCGGCAAGTATTTCTGTCATTGCGTTTTCAATGCTTGATTTGTGCTCCTGGTTCTGATATCCGGCAGGTTGGCCATTCAAAACCGGTATGTCATAAAGCGGAAAGGCAAATAGCTGCCTGTCATAAAATTGCCGGCGGAAATGTGAGTCCGGTTTCTTCCGGCCAGTCCATCATCAGGTTCAGGTTCTGCACTGCCTGTGAAGCCGCACCCTTGAGCAGGTTGTCAATTGCGACTCCAACGACGACATTGCGTCCCTGCTGGACCCATCCGATATCGGTAAATGCGCTTCCCACCACCTGCTTCAACTCCGGTAGACCTTCCTGAAGGCGTACAAGTGGTGCGTTGTAATATTCCTCCTCCAGCAGATTGCCGGCGTGCGTTTCTTCCTTGAGAGTGATGGCAATTGTCATCCAGATGCCACGCACAAAAGGTCCGGAAACCGGCACAAAACGGACTTCGGGCAACACAGACGTATCGGCTGATTCACCACTGCCGCCATCTATCGATGCACCGATTCCCATCTGATCGGCAAGGGTCTGGATCACCTCTCCGAGATGCTGATGCTGGTAGACCTTGTACGCCTTCACATTGCCATACCGACTGGAAAAGTGGGTTCCGGCAGACGGCGAAGCGCCCGACCCGGACGATCCGGTAATACCGGTGACATCACACGAAGAAACCAGGCCCTCTTTGGCAAACGGCAGCAGCCCAAGCTGAATCGCACTGGCAAAACAACCGGGGTTTGAAATGTGATCCGCCATGCGAATGTCATTTCGGTACCATTCTGTGAGGCCGTAGGTGAATTTCTTGATCAGTTCGGGATGGGGATGAGTCCAGCCATACCATTTCTCATAGGCCGCGGGATCTTTGAGGCGGAAGTCCGAGCTCATATCCACAATCCGTCCCTTGTACCCCGCATCAAAAAGCATCTTTGCCACTTCGGCAGATTTTCCATGAGGAAGCCCCAGGAAAATAGCGTCCGACTCATCCGAAGCCAGTTCATCAAAGCTTTGAATTGTCAAATCGACGAGCGAATCCATCCCCTTGTAGTGACTTGCAAGCGACGATCCGGCCGATCTGCTTCCATACAGCCGGGTCAGGGCCACTTTGGGATGCCCGAACAAGATGCGGACGGCTTCCATGCCGGTGTACCCGCTGGCTCCTGCTACTGATACTGTGATCTTTTCACTCATAATAAGAATGGCTCTTTTTTAGGGGGAGCGGCGAATGTGATCTCGGCAACCATATCCCCAAGTTTTTTCGGATCGGCGACTGCATTTACCGCTCGGATGCCCAGTGTGTTCTGAATGAACTGCACACCGACCAGATTGTCGGTAACCGGACCGGTGATGATGGAAATTGCACTGGTATAACGTTTGCGAAAAAAATGGTCGGCCGACCAGCAGCCCATGAAATCCTGTGCTGCGACAACATGAGTGCGCGTAAACTGCATCAGCTCCTTGTCCATCAGCAGGCTGTCCACCCCGTAGGCTCCGATGATACCGTCGCCGAATTCGAGCACGATCGCGTCGGGCTTGAATCCGTTCAGGTACTTAATAAGTCCCTTGGCCATTGGGAGAATATTTTTACCGGTGGTGGATACAAGTCCGGCCATGCCGAAATGTGCCGAGGCGATGGCACCGTTCTCCACCATCTCACGGGTATCACGCATAAGTGACGCACCCGTCAGTTTGGCTGCCGCCACCTTGTAGCCCTTAGCGGAGAGCTGCCTCACGATCATGGTTGCCGCCATGGTTTTTCCGACATGCATGCAGGTTCCGGTCACGGCGATCAATGGCACACTTTCCGACAGCGTATATTCCCAGTCGATGGCAAAATCCTGGATGCAGGCATGTTTGAACATGCCGGCTTCACCGTCGCTGTCTTTTATCATCACGGCACCGAGCACTTCAACCCGCATGGCGGGACCGTGATCGGGATGCGGCGACTGGCAGCTTCCGATAATCCCGCCCATGTTCAGGATATGAAGAATATCTCCCTTTTTGATGGACCGGGGAATGATCCCGCTGTATCCGCGCAGCGCCTGGCGCTCTCCCAGCGCACCCACAACTACCTGATCTTTCCCGTATGGTATGATAACGCCATCGCTCATTTCGATCTGATTGTAGCGATCTTTTATATCAAGTGTTTTTACAGCTAAAAGATAGCCCTCTTCTGCTACAATATTTGGAGCTAGATTAATCGTATGATCCAGCGCCACGGACGCTGAGCTTGACGCGATGATATCCGCTTTTATTTCTTTAAGTCCCATTCCCATAATTTTCAATAAGTAGACAAGTGCTACTGTAAGTTTTTGTAGAGTTGTGTTCGGATGCTGTAGAGTTTTGAATATGCACGGGCCTCATTGCCGTCCCAACCGCCGGCGACTTCCCCGTACTTGGCGATTCCGCTGTTTAGTATGCTGTATGGCGAGGATGCCCTTAACGGAAACAGCGACCCGCGGCATGCATACAGGGTGACATCACCGGAAACCCGCGCCTGCGTGGAGTCGAAGAATCTTTCAATATCACGCATCACCGGATCGTAGTACCGGGCTTCGTGGAGCATGGCGCCGTATTGATCGCCGAGCTGATCTTTGAGCTGGCGCTGTTCCTGGCTCAGCACCAGTTTTTCCAGCTCGCGATGAGCCAGATAGATAATCCGGGCAACAGGCGCCTCAAAGCCGATCCGTCCTTTTATCCCAAGAATGGTATCACCGAGATGCATCCCCAACCCAATCCCGTGGTATCGTCCGAATTCCCTGAGAACGGATAGCAGTGCCGAGGGATCCATCTGGTGCCCATTGACGGCGACCGGCAGCCCATTGGCAAAATCAAGGGTGATCTCTTCGGGTTCGTCATCCAGCAGATGGGGCGGCTTCAAATGGGGGAAGGCCTCGAACGGAAGCGCCTCCTCACTGTCCAGCGTCTCGGTTCCACCGACGCTTGTACCCCAAATTCCGTCATTAATGGAATAACTGGTCGTTTTTTTCGGTACTTCAAAGCCGCGCTTCGTGAGATAGGCCGTGGTGTCTTCCCGGGTGAGCCCCTCGTCGCGAATCGGAGCAATGATCTCCACGCCATCGAGGCCATTTCTCAGGGCCACATCAAACCTTACCTGGTCGTTACCTGCACCTGTTGACCCGTGTGCAATCCGGTTTGTTCCCTGCTCCCTGGCATACTCCATAATCAACTCCGCCTGGATGTACCTTTCAGCACCGACACACATCGGATACGTCCGGTCGCGAAGCACATTTCCTTTGATCATATAGGAAAGGATATGGCTAAAGAGTTGAGGGAATCCATCTACGCAGGCAAACTCCGCAGCGCCCAGCTTAAGTGCGCGTGCCCTGATGGATTCTTTCTCGGTACGTGTAAGACCCACACAGTCCACGATCACGGCATGGATATCCGTTTTGTATTTTTCTTTGAGGTACGGAATACAAAAACTGGTATCCAATCCGCCGCTGTAAGCCAACACAATGGGATTACTCATAGTTTTTTTACAGTTTTACCGCAATGGATTCAGGTGGTTTTGCACCAGCTGATCATAACGGCTGCAGCTTGAGGTTTCTAAAAAGGACTACTATTAAAAATAGATAAAAAAAAGGCAGAACCCGCGAAGATCCTGCCTTTCAAACACTAACAAATTCGTTTATCTCAGACACAATCTTCACACATATCGGCAACGAAGCGACGGCGAAAACGACGACGGCGATAACTGCTTCTTTGGTGATATGTATTGCGGATGGTCATTATTTAGATGAAGAACCGAATATTTTCTCTTAATGTCAATCACTTATCTCATTTTTCTTGCGATTTTTCAACGCATCGTTTTGCAAGCTCCATAGCCGAACGTATGGTGTGTCGCTGCAGTCGCATTGCTTTTCCAAGCGGAAGCGGATGCATGTCATATTGTAAGACAAATCGATTTATATCCTGATCTTTCGTGCTTTTATCTGCACGAACTGACATGTTCGCCAGATCCTGTTTCAGCGCAAGGTAGTTTTCCGGGGTCCCGGTCTGAGGAGAAGTCCTGATCACATAGAGTGGAAACTCCGTCACCATACAGACAGTCTCCGGATTTTGGCCGATATGATACTCCATGGATGACATATGAAATTTGGCTGCCGTCCCGGCATCATTTCTGCTGAGGAAGAAGTCCCGCATCGTCTTCCCTTTGGGTGTGGATGTAAAACCCGGTCCCATGTAGTTGAACCCCTTATCACCGCCCCTGTCGTGATCGTGTGGTGCAAGTCCTTCGGCGCGCATCGCCTTGTCGAACTGCTTGCGCCATGTCCGGGTTCGCTTCTCCCATTCGTCATTGATCAGCAGCAGATATCCCTCTGAGAACTGCATCCCGTGAAGGCTGAAATGGAGGTCGGCCGGACCCTCACGCTCCCAGAAGCCTGTTGCCGCGCGGTTCTCCGGACGCATCTCCGGATACCCGAATTCTATATCGCGGCCGGGCAGTTCGCGCTTCATGCCTGAAAAAAACGGAACCGGATCAGGCCAGCGGGTGATCCAGGAGGCGTTTGCAGCATCTCCATCGGGGTTCACATGTGGAATCACCAGAAAGCGGAAACGGGAAAAAATCGCCTTAAACCGCTCCGGATTCTGGTATATTTCTAAAATAAGACGATATAGCGTATTGGGTCCGACCGGTTCATCAGCATGCGCCCCTGCGACCAGGCTGACCGTTACCGGTCCGCTCCCGAGGTCAAAGCCGTAGATCGGTTCGCCTTTCTCGCTGGCTCCGATGATATGGGATGATGCTTCCGGAATGCGCTGCTCCAGCTCTCGCAGGAAACGGCGATACAGCCACATGCCGTTCTCATCATCCCCGAAAGCGACCTGCCGGATGGGATCAGTCTTCATCCTCCTCTGCATCATAGTTCGCCGATCTGCGATCCTCCTCCATCCGCCGGAAATAGTCTTTTGTTGCACGGTAGACATGTGGTGAAAGGATAAGGCTGGCGGTCATGGTGGGTATGGCCATCATGGCAAACATCCCGTCAATGACACTTATCACTGCATTGATGGAAGCGACGGCGCCAAACAGGATGGTGAAAATATAGAAGTAGTTGTAGTAGTGCTGCTTGTCGGCGCCGAGGAGGTAGCCCAGGCACTTGGTGCCATAATAGGAATAGGTGAACATCGTGGTGATGCTGAAGATGATCACACAGA
>SLKA01000070.1 GCA_007134845.1 Balneolales bacterium | reverse complement strand
CGAGAGGCTGAATAAAATGGTATCCACGATCTGTGCATCCGTAATCAGCAGCAGAATGGAGCGCGACAGTGCAATGATGACCACAGCCCCGAGCACATCCTTCATTCCGTCCACAAATGCATTGGCCGCTTCACTTCCGGAAAGACCGCCGATAGCCGCCGAAAGCACGCCGATCACCAGAAACAGCGCCGCCATTTCGGTGATGTACCAGTCCAGATTCGTTGCGCCATAGATTAGCAGCCCGATTCCGGCAGCGAATACAATCAGCACCAGTCTCTGGTTCCATGTGAATGGTTCGTCATTGGTCTCATCGGCTGTCAACTCCTGCTCGCGTGCACTGTCAATTTCATATACCGGCGATTTGGTCGGATCCTTATGTATCTTACGGGCATAACTGCTCACAATCCAGATGGCCATAATGGTGGTCACCAGCCATACTACGGCACGGAACTCCCAACCTGACAACAACGGAATCTCAGCCAGTCCCTGGGCTATACCGACCGTGAAAGGATTCACAACAGCACCGGCAAAACCGGCACTGGCCCCTATGAACGGCACCGATACCCCGACAATGGAATCATAACCCAGCGCCAGCGCCAGCGGCACAAAAAGCGGAATAAAAATAATCACCTCTTCCGCCATCCCGAAAATGCTTCCCATCAGTGAAAAGATGATGATAAATACCGGGATGAAGAACGGGCGCAGAAAATCATTGCGGTTGAACAGGATCGCCGCTTTCTGAATCCCCAGGGTGAACGCACCTGTTTTCTGGATGATTGAGAAAGCCCCGGCTACGATGAAAACAAAAGTAATGATCAGTACGGCAAACGGGTCGGTAAACCCATTGATAGGTGCCATTATAAGCTCAATAAGCCCGGCAGGCTCAGAATCGACCGGCTGATATGACCCGGGATCCACCACTATGCGCCCATCTTCTTCTATCCGCTCGTAACTGCCCCCCGGGATGACCCATGTGAGCGCGGCAAAAAAACACAGGAGCAAGAGTATCAGTATGATCGTGTTGGGTGCTTTGAACCGGCTGAGTTTGTCCTTGAAACTATCTGTCATAGGGATGCTGTGAGTAAATTCTGAATGGGCGGCTTGTCCAGCCATATGGATTTCACATTCCGAAAGAATACAGATTCCTGATCAAAGCTGAAAACGGGAAAATAAGCCTGTTCCTGTTTACAGATAGAATCATCATGAAAAAAATTATTATCTGTTTGATAATTAATTGATTGTATTTAAATTTATTATTAACAAGCATATGTTCTTCTAGAATAAGACTGCATGGCCGGGGGCATGGAGTAAGTCAGATTAGTTCAGATCAAATTTTGCCCGGGTTTAAATTCCTTGAATATTCTCTCAAAAAACGATACCGGTTATGACCGGAAAAACTTGATAAACTATGAAAAAAGCTGTCAAATACCCGTTATATGTGCTGGGGATACTTGTTTTTCTTTTACTGGCCGCCTTTATCTGGCTGACTGTTTTTCTGCCGAATGTCGGCCCCCCGCCTCAGTTTACCGTAGATATTACCGATGAAAAAGTGGCGCGTGGCCATTACCTGGCTAATCATGTCATGCTCTGCATGGATTGTCATGCCACCCGAGACTGGACATTGTTTGGCGGCCCGCCCATGCCCGGCACCGAGGGCGGCGGAGGAGATGTGTTTGACCAGAAACTTGGCTTTCCCGGGCGGTTTGTTGCACCAAACATCACACCATACAAACTGGCCAACTGGTCCGACGGGGAAATTCACCGGGCAATCACAACGGGAGTCAACAAAGACGGAAAAGCGTTGTTTCCCATTATGCCCTGGCATCTCTACAGCCAGCTGAGTGAAGAGGATATCCGGGCAGTTATCGCATATCTGCGCACACTTCCTCCCATTGAAAACGACCCGCCTCCATCCAAAGCGGATTTCCCGGTGAGCCTCATCCTCAACACCATGCCTGAGAAACACAAGCTGCAACCCATGCCTTCGCGTGACAATATAGTGGAATACGGAAGATACATGACCACGGCATCCGGTTGCATTGATTGTCACACACGGCACGAAAAGGGGAAGTTTGTGGGTGAGTTCTATGCAGGTGGTACAGAGTTCAGGATTCCCGGCGGGGCGCTGGTCCGTTCACCAAACCTCACACCACACGAGACGGGACTCCGAAACTGGACCAGAGACCAGTTTGTCGAACGTTTCAAAGCATACGCCGACTCCGTATTCACCCCGTATGAAGTGCAGCCGGGAGAATTCCAGACCATCATGCCCTGGACGATGTATGCCGGAATGGACCGGTATGACCTGGAGGCCATTTATGAATACCTGAAATCCCTTAAACCGGTTGATAACTATGTGATTTTGTTTGATCCGGGGGAGTGAAACCTCCTGAATGGCCTGATCAGATACGGATTGATTAATCAAGTGAATCCATCATCGCCTTGTAGCCTTTCCTGATCAGATCCTTGACCTGATCGGTATCGACCTTGTCAAAACCGGATAAATCCGGGCTTATCAAGAGATCAACATCCTCGAGGTACGGCTTGCTGATATTGCTGATCATGAATTCAAAGGTATTCAGCAGGACCTCTACAATGTGCTCGGGTTTTTTTGCAGCCTGATGCGCAAGCAGTTGCACGGCGATGATCTTGTCGGCATGCAACTGCTTCAGAGGCGTCACCGGAACATTCTCAACTATACCGCCGTCCACCAGCATCCGGCCTTCAATTTCGACCGGCTTGAAGATGCCCGGTATACTGGTACTTGCTCTCACCGCATCGGCCAGATTCCCTTTCTCCAAAACCACCTTTTCGCCAGTAGCGATATCCGTGGCAATGATCCGCAGGGGAATATCGGCATCCTCAATATTCTTGTCCCCGATGTGCTCAACAAGCAGTTCCCCGAACTTTTCATTGCTGAGCAGTCCGAATTTTGACAGGGATATTTTCGAGATATCAAGCCATTTTACACTCTTGGTGATTTTTTCGATTTCATCTGTACTGACCCGAAAGCGTACAGCGCCGCAACAAAGGCTCCGATACTTGTACCAGAGATGCAGTCAATCTTGATTCGTTTTTCTTCCAGCGCCTTCAGTACCCCGACGTGCACTGCCCCGAGTACGGCTCCGCCACCCAGCGCCAGACCCGTTTTTTTCTTTTTTTTGTGAAAAATATTCATGAAATGAATACATTTTTGTGTTATGACGAAATATATCGGTTTTTTATCAATGAATTGCCCGATTTTATATACATTACAACGTATCATTCCGAATGATTTACCTCAAATACAACATGCGGTTTATCCGATAACACATATTAACACTCATTACAATTATGCATAAGCCATCTTTTATCTCAAAAAGCACCCGTTTTCTTCCCGGCAAACCAAAACCCGGACTGGACAGGAGGAATTTTTTGAAAATGACCGGAATCGGTCTTATGGGAACCATGCTTCCAGGTCTTGCAGGTTGTGGTGAACAGAGAAACGCCTATTCCCCTCCACGGCTTTCCATGCAACTGTACACCATTCGCGATGAAATGGAAGTGGATACCCCCGGGTCGCTGTCCCGTCTCGCCGACATCGGTTTCACTCATGTTGAGACAGCATTCTGGCCGGATGGCTCGAGCCATGAACAGGCTGCGGAAATGATGAGACGGGCCGGCCTCAAGGCATCATCCAGCCACGTTGACATGCCGGAAAACGGTGATATGCAGTACCTCGTCGACCTGGCGCGCCTTTACGATACGGATATGATGATCTGGCACGGCTGGCCGGAAGATCCCCGATACGGATCTTTGGAGGGCACCCGCGAACTGATTGCAGAGTACAATGAAGTGTCTGCATTCCTCCGCAACCACGGATTGCGTTTCGGGCTTCATAACCACTGGTGGGAATTCATGCAACGACCGGACAACCGTTTTGCCTACCAGGTTCTTCATGAAGAGATGGATCCGGATATCTTCTTCCAGATTGATACCTACTGGGTCGCAGTTGCCGGCCTGGATCCAGCGACAAAAATCAGGGAACTGGGCAGCCGGGTGAAGTCACTGCACATCAAGGATGGACCGGCACAGTACACCGACGATATCGGCGAGGTGCCCCATCCTCCCATGACTGCCGTTGGACAGGGTACGCTTGATTTTGCTTCCATCGCAGATGCGGCCAAAGATCATGTGGAATGGAATGTGATTGAAGCCGACGAGGTGGATGGAGATGTCTTCCGGTTACTGGAAGATTCGCTCAAGTACATGATTGAAAATAATTATGCCGTGATCGGGTGATCGAGTAATCGAGTAATCGGGTGATCGGGTGATCGGTGAAATAATCGCATAACGCGAATAAAACGACGGGATATTTCACGCCGAACATCAGCCAAGTTTCGCAATGGCGGCATCAAGTCTGTGGACTACCTCGTCGCGTCCCAGCAGTTCCATGGTTTCAAACAGATCCGGACCGGATCCTGTCCCGGTCACTGCAACCCGCAGCGGCATCATCAGCTTGCCGAATCCGATTCCCTCCGCCTCAATAATTTCGGTGAGAATCTGCTTGAGTCCGTACGCCCGGAAATCTCCATCGTTCAATCCGGAAATACGGTCTCGGTAGGCCGTAATGCGGACGGGAGTATCATCCTTCCAACCCTTTTTAACGGCCTTTTCGTTGTATTCCTTCGGCGCCTCAAAGAAAAACGCACCCGATTCCAGAAACTCCGGAAGCCGGGAAACCCGCTCCTTGAGCAACCGTACCATCCCGGACAGATATTTCCGGTCACCGGCAAGTGCCTTTTGCGCTTCGGACAGAGACTCAAGGGAGTCGTAACCCGGCAGTCCACGCTCGCTGATCAGCGCCATCAATTCCTCCGCCAGTTCGTCATCACTTCGCTCCCTCAGGTAATGCTCATTGAACCACATCAGTTTCTTGAAATCGAAGATCGCCCCGCTTTTACCGACACGTTCCAGTGTAAACTCCTCGGCCATCTCCTCCAGGGCGAGCAGTTCGCGATCATCACCCGGACTCCATCCCAGCAGAGCCAGAAAATTCACCACCGCATCACGTTCGTAATGGCCAATGCGATAATCCCGAACATTCACGGGAATGCCCTCCTCTTCGGCCTTGCGCTTCGAGAGCTTACCTCCGCCCGGCGACATGATGAGTGGAAGATGCGCCATTGCCGGCGGCTCCCATCCCAGATAGCGATATAGCAGAATGTGTTTCGGCGCCGAACTGAGCCACTCCTCACCGCGGATGACGTGCGTGATCTTCATTTCGTGATCATCCACCACAGTGGCCAGATGGTAGGTTGGCATGCCATCGGCTTTCAGCAGCACCTGGTCGTCGAGGCCGTCGGTATCAAATGAAACCGACCCGCGTACCATGTCATCAAACTGAACGGTCTCGCCTCCCGGAACCTTGAGCCGCACGACGTATTCCGCACCCTCTTCCAGTAATTCCTGTATCTCCTGCTCACTGAGCGTCAGACTGTTGCGCATCTGCATGCGAGTCTGCGGATCGTATTTCGGATTCTGGTTCTCCGGTGTGCGCAGCTGTTCACGCATTTTCTCGATCTCTTCGACCGAATCGTACGCATAATAGGCATGTCCGGCATCGATCAGCTGCTGCGCGAATGCAGCGTACCGTTCCCTGCGTTTGCTCTGGTGATAGGGTCCGAAGGTGCCCTTGTAGCCCAATCCGGTGTCTCCGGGACGCTGACCTTTAGCAGCATCCGCATCGTAATCAATCCGGGAAACATTTTTGGCCTCGCCGCCGGTGGCATCGGCATCGGAGGTTTTTTCATCCGTGCTTATTACAGCCGGACCTTCATCCGGATGCAGTCCGGCCCAGGCCAGACTTTCGAGAATATCCTGCTCGGCCTCTTCAACATACCTCGCACGATCCGTATCCTCGATACGCAGCACAAACGTGCCGCCGTGGTGACGTGCGAAAAGGTAGTTATAAAGCGCGGTGCGGAGTCCGCCAATGTGAAGCAAACCGGTGGGTGAAGGAGCGAAACGAACGCGTATGTCGGAGTTCATAAAATGAAATGCCTTTGGGGTTTGTTTGTGCTTGGGTAGATGGAGTCAGCGTGAATTGAATTGATTACCGTTCCAAATATGCTGCCTGGCCAAATCCCGGATACTCTGATCAAAAATCAGAAGAATCCATATAAAAAACATGGAAAAGTCTGCAAGTCTGCCGGACAGCAAAAAATCAAGCATGAAAGCTCTCGAAAAAATAGTGAAGACCACTTGCCACCGGGTACCGGACACCGGGCATCTCAAGAACCATTGCGCAGAAGCACAACGGAATCACCGACCGTGTTGACAGGTTCGTTGACGACTACGGTAAATCCGAGAGCTTCGGCTTGTTCTACCAGCCAGGCGGTACTGACCATGTACTCTTTTTCCCGGCGTATTACCAGATCACCCGCCTCCTGTTCCTGTTTCATGGAATAGCGTCCCGCCTGTTGAGCCCTGGCGACCGCCTCGGGACTCACATCATCCAGTGCTGTCCAGAATACACTTGAATACGCCTCCATGACGCGCATGCTCCAGTTTTGCAGCAACCGTGACTCGAGCTCGGTTTTGTTTGGCGTTTCAGGGATAAAAACATCGGCAATACAAAGGTGTCCTCCTGCCGGCAATTTGTCTCTGCAGGTTTTCAGGAACTCAATTTTTTTATCTGAAGGATCCGGAATATGATGGAACACATACAGCATATAAACAAAATCCGGCAGGTGATTGTTTTCGGCCACATAATCGAGAAGATCCCCCTGGGCAAAACGGACATTGTCAAGCTGCCGGAGTTGCGCCTGTTCTTCTCCTGTTGGTACCATGTTGGCGCGTGCATCAATGGCGTCGATCCGGACATGCGGATGCTCCGATGCCAGTCGACAGGCTGTGGCCCCCGTGCCGAACCCAAGCTCCAGCATATTTTTCGGTTTAATAAGCGAAACGAGTCGGCTGACGGCATTCTGCAGTCCCAGATAATAGGAGGTCCCGGCCAGGAAACGCTCGAAAACTTCCTGCGAATTATAAAAACTTGGTGTCCCCTGATAGTCGTTTTTAATGGCAGATTGATTCTTTAATGCCGATTGATTCATTATTATGGCTATGTTGTTGAAAATGATAATGTTTTGGTCCGTTGTGGGCATCCGGTTGTTTCCGGTTGCGAAAGTCAGAAACTAATAAAAATATTACTGATCATCACCCTGAATTCACTATTCCCTTTTATCCTTAAACGCTTACCAACGGCCTCTGCGGGGAACATGAGCCCGGCAGCAACGTCCACGCTGGCTACCCCGTGAAACTCTGCGGTCATCCCACTGCATTCTGCGGTCATCCAATTGCACCCGGCGTTCGTCCCATTGTGATGCTCCGCGGCCCCCTGCCCAGAAAGGTCTCAGATTATCATCTCTAAATGCAATTTTATGATCGTTTGCAGTTAGGGATTTTGCAATAAAGTGATTTGCTTCCATTTGTTCGGTGCGAAAGACTTCCAGTTTCAGGATTTGTCCGGCTTCCAGAGCATTCACATGGGAAGTTACCGCATAAGAAGCACCCAGGTGTATGTTGAGTGGCTCCTCGCTTTCATCGGTCGCAAGGAAGATATGGGTTCCGACGTAGGCATGTCCCGTGGTGCTTTCGCACGGACCTGTTTCAATGCGTAACAATTCTCCGGAAATGGTTTCGACCGATGGAAGTACGGACCCCCTGGCGACTCCTGTCAGATCACCCTGACCTATTTGGGCATTTGCAGGGATAACGGTGAGCAGTACCAGTGCTGTCAGAAATGATAAAAAACCTGTTAGATATTTCATGATCTTCTCCGTTTTGAAAATATTTTTGGGATTGCAGTGTCATCTGATTTTTAGACGTGCCGGGGCTTTAAAAGTTTGCATCGGGACCTCTGTCATTAGCCTTATGACAAGGTACAAATCACACAATCCGATCACGGTTATCGGTTATCGGTTATCGGTTATCGGTTATCGGTTATCGGT
>SLKA01000140.1 GCA_007134845.1 Balneolales bacterium | reverse complement strand
TCAGGACACACAGGAGCATGATTATAAGCGTCATGGACATTCTATCTGACCTTATAAATCATAAGTTTTAAACAGATGAAATCATCATTCAAAAAAACGAATTGTTAAAGACTGGGTCAATTGTGACAGATTCCGATGCCGGGATAAAAAAAACCCGAGCTCTTTCAAGAACTCGGGCTATGACTGATCAGTTTGAAGCGATTACTTTAAAAAGATCAGTAATCAGTTACAGGTACATATCTGATGAATGGGGAAAAATCCAGAGTAATTCTATGAGAACAAACGCTCATTGAAATTGATAAGGTTGAACTTGTGGTAGTATTTCATGATAGACTGTTTAATGGACCAAACGACAAATGCATCGGCATCTCTGTGGCCCTCCAGATTTTTATAAAGCTGCTTTCTGGCCGAAACAACATCCGGATGGGTCCAGATGTAGCGGCTACAGGTTCTCATCAGCCATTCTTTTCGTTCTGGTTTCAAATCCTGGAAATCCGAATCCATTTCATCCTTTTGCAACCACTTTTGCCAGCGGTTGCTGTTGATGACGGCCGCTTCGAGTGATTCGAACAAACCTGAGTCTTTTCCGATTTTCTTTTCAAGCCGGATGAGATCCATCAAGGCAATAAACTCTTCTTCGGTGAACTCTGGGCCTACATTGGCCCCCCCCATGCCACTCAGGGGGTAGTCCTCTGGATTATCGACATAGTCAGAATAGTGGCCTTTAATCAGAGCTTCGTATGGAATGGTGCGTTTGGTCAGGTTCCGGGCCATTTCCGGCTCAAAGTAAGTTGTGTGCAGGTCTGTTCCGACTTTTCCCACCACAAAACATGGCCATGCTTCTTCCGCGCCGGCATTTTTCAAGCCATTATCCAGCAGCTTCAAAAATGTTTCGAAGCTGGACATGTTCGCAAGTCCGCCGTGTACCTCTTCGGTGCCGACCTCATAAGCAATTACCGGAAGGTTTTTTGCCTTTCTGTAATATTCGGAGTGAACGATCAGATCGATTGTGCGCTCTGCGACCAACTCAATAGGAATGGGATCATCGCCGGGAATGGTGCGGTCAACGGTTGGATCGATATGAAGAAGATCATAACCGGCATCAATGCATGCCTCCAGGGATTTTTTTACCTCGTCCATGGTATCTTCCAAAGAAAGCCCGTCGCGGGTGTGGCTATCCTTGAGCCAGGGCCCCCCATGATCCAGACAAGGCACAACAGGGCTTTTAAGCCCGATCTTCTCGCTGTAATCCGATACAAATGCGACAAGGTCTTGCGGCGTCCACCCGGTATATCCGCCGTCCGTATCCACCTGATTAAGCGTTGCGGCGAAAAGAATTGGCGCATTGGCTTCTTTTGATGCTTCAAGGGCGGCCCGCGTTACGGTTTCCGAGTTTGGGCATACAGCCAGGAGACTCACCTGGTTTCTGAAGCGGGTTCGAATTTGGTCTATTAAATAGCCGGTTATGGATCGCTCTTGTTCAAGAGCGGCTGATCTGACTGCGGATTTGCCGTTTTCAATATTGGATAACATGATAAAACGCGATATTGATTAATAAAAAGAAACTCAGATTTAAATAAAAACCTTAGATCATGAGTCTTCGTCATAGAGATGAACTCCCTGTACAACCCGGTTATAGGTTGCTTTCTCAGTTGAGGGATCGTCAACGTTAATTCCACGGCGATAAGCCTGAAACATCCCGAAAAGCTGGCCAAAGAGCACGGCAATATTGACCTGCAGATATGCCGGAACCCCCCACCTCTCCTCCGGGTCATATGAGAGGTAAGTCACATCGAGTCCGTGGAAAAGGCTCTTATGGTTCGATCCAATAACCACGGTTACTGCACCCATATCAGTAAAAGCTTTGTTGTACTGTTTAATGACATCAAATTCATATTTTCGGGTGAGGGGATCTTCTGATAGGAAGAAGCAGACAAGGGAGCTGGCATCGACTGCCGAGATGGGACCGTGGCGAAAGCCGAGGGTATCATCACTTTTTGCAAGTAACTGTCCGGCAGTCAGCTCCTGTACCTTAAGGGCCGACTCGGTGGCGGCACCCAGCAGATCTTTATTGCCCAGGAAAAAAGCCCGATTGATATCCGGACTGGCCATCTCGTAAATTTCATCTGCAAACTTGTCCAAAAAATATTCTGCAGCAAGGGCGATGTTGTCGGTTGTTCTTACGAAGGTGTCCATGGATCCGAGATGCGCTATAGCCTGACCAGCTACAACCATTGAGCTGAAAGAGCTTGTCATCGCAAGGCCCTTGTCGTTGCTATCATCATGAAGCGAAAGCAAAAAAACCTTATCAGGGTTTTCACAGGATATCTTTGCCAGTTCACCGTCCCGGTTACATGTAATGACAACATGGTGGACGTTTTTAGGAAATTTTTGAAGGGTCATCTCAAGCACAGCCTTGCTCTCCGGGCTGTTTCCGGATCGTGCAAAATGGATTAAAACATATTGCTGGCTGTTGTTGAAAAAATCACCGGGGTTGGCCGTGATCCTGGTAGTTGGCCAATTTTCTGTACAGGTTTGGAATCTGACCCGGTACAAATCGGTCAGCGACTGGCCGGCAAAATCAGAAGTTCCTGCCCCGGTGAATACGACCATTGGCTTTTTCTCGTCCCCGAAAAGCCCGGACTTTTGCAGGAATGTGTTAAGCTTCCCTGCATTGTCAGCCAGGTATCGGGAAGTCCACCTCCAGAGATGGGGCTGTTGTGCAATTTCAGTCGGTGTGTGTGCAAGTCCAGCCTCGGGGCGGGGATTGCAAACCAGGTCAGCAAGCACGTTTTGTGCTTTTTGGAAGCGGGCCAGGTGCGGTTGTGACAAATTGATTTGATCTTTCATTTAGAAAAGGTGTAATGCGTACGTTAAATACAATATTTAATGGGCGAATATTTGTTTTACTACTTAAAGTGCTTGTGTTGCTGCCATGGCACGGCATTCTTATTTGCTGTTAATATCAGGTCAAAGGCGCCCGTCGCCGTTGTTTCAAGGTAGCGCTCCATTGCAGCCAGATCAGGAAAATGCCTGATTACATCTTGCCAAACGGCCCTGCCACACAAGAAGCCACTTGCGCCGGCATCGTTGCAAAGCTGAATGGCTTCGATGAACTCCTCTGGCTCAACACCGGCACTGAGAATCACCCAGGGGACGCGGGATGCCTCGTTTACAGATCGGCAAAAATCGCGGATTTCAGAAAGATCATGGATTACGGATCCCCCGTGGAACGATCGGGACTGAAACTCTTTCACATACTTGAGATTTCCGGGAAATTCCAGCTTTAGCAGATCTACCCGATAGCGAGGATCGGAAAACTCCGATGCGGCATCAATTACCCGAACGGCCTTTTTCTGTGCGTATTCCGGACCGGTTGCTGAAATTTCATCGGAGGAGTAACAAACGACCTCCAGCACGAAAGGAATGGCGTGACGATAGCAGGCTTCTCCTGTCGATTGTACAAGCCCCATTTGGTGTTCCAATACGGCCGAAGAGGCGTGCTTATCATACCAGATAAGCAGTTTGATTCCGTCGGCACCGGCAAGAAGTGCCTTTTCCACACTCCAGTCAGAAAGGAGCCGCGTCAGTCTTTCACCCTTATTTACCGTGGAATAGCCGGTTTGTTCAAGGGACAAAAGGATCCCTGTTGATCCGGGAATGAATTCCCAGGTGGTTGCGTAGCCCATGAAAGGATCCGTAAGTATGGCACTTGCTTTATGCGCCAGGCGGGATGTTATCACACGCTTTACCAATTCCAACGACTCTTCGGGAACGGATTCCGGAGCCTGCCCGGTCTGGCTGGAGAGCATTTTGCGCAACGATTGACGCTGGTCTATCGCCAGCATGGAAAAGCGTCCGGATGTTTCGCTGAGCGAGGCGAGCCGTCTCTTTTTTCCTATAATTTCCGGATTATGGATAATTGACATTGTTGCATGCTTTAAAAGAAGAGGGACGCTGAAAACACTTGCCCTGAGAATCGAAATGATTTCTGCTTCCGTCGTCAGAGTATACGGACTCAGCCAGCGGAGTTTTTTGTTACTGTTATTTGTGATTTGGCTTTATCATAGAACTTATGGAACGAGTCCATGTCTTCAAATGCTGCAGTACCACCAGCCTTGAGCGTGGAGTAGGCGCCGGTGATTATGCCCATCTTAAGACACGACTCAAAATCCCTGCCCTCCACATGGTTTTTTAAAAAGCCGGCATTAAAGCTGTCGCCAGCACCAACGGCATCAACGGGGGTCACCCTAATGGCCGACGCATGGTAAACCGTATCGTCGGTGCGTGCTGTTACCCCTTTTGATCCGCAGGTTGCAACAACAGTACAGCCGAACGACGACAGGAGCGCCAGCGCTTCATCTAGGTGCTCTTTTTTACTGATAAGCTTTGCTTCGGCGTCATTGGGTAGAAATACATCAACATATTTCAGGATCTCAAAGAGTTCATCGCCCCATTTTTCATCGGGATCCCAATTTGTGTCAAGCGAGGTGCCAAGTCCTAATGCCTTGGCCCGTTTGAATAGTTCCAGGCAATCAGGGCGAATTCCTTTTTGTAAATAGTAAGAAGACATATGAAGATGTCTGGATGCCTGGACCTGCTTCCAGTCGATGTCCTTAATGGTCAAATCCTCCATGGCGCCAGGATAGGTCACCATTCCGCGATCATTTTCAAAAGTATAGATGAAAGTAAGGCCCGTCTGTACTTTTTCCGATGTGATTATGTTTGTCACGTCAAGTCCGCGCCCACCCAGAATTTGTTTGATCTGGTCACCAACAAGGTCATTTCCGACCCGCCCTACAAAAGCAACACTCAAGCCAAGGGAGGAGGCATTCGATGCAAGAATGGCCGAAGAGCTTCCCAGGGTGATGGACATGTTCTTGGCAATACGTTCTTTACCAATTTCTGGCAATCTGTTTACACGGTCCATAATAATGTCCATGTTCAGTTCGCCAACGACAACAATATCGGAAATCTGCTCTTTCGCTACCGAGTCAGCTTTGTTTCCTGGATTATTGAGTTTGTTTGTGTCCATCTTTATAATCTGAATTGTAATCAGGTGTTGAGCCCGGAAAGGCGGGTATTATTATGAAACAGCAACCTTTTCGCCACAGTGCTATTATAACACAAAAAGAAAGAATTTGAAACCCCATTGTGAAATTATTCGAAAGCAAAAGCTTTGTTACACTGCCTTCGTGGCTTTTTAGTGTAATTAAATATACTTTTGTTTTGAGTCCTACCACTTTGAAGGGAGCTTATTGAACTCTTTGACAAAATAAAAAGCAAGACACTCCTGCTAGAGTGAAAGTATTATTCAGTATCTTCGAAAGAATCGAAGCGAAAAACCAACTTATGTCCATTTTCAGGAAAACATGGGAAAGCACATGGAAACATATAGCGTAGCAGAAAGAAGAAACAAAACGATTAAGCTCTTAAATGAAAAAGGACAGGCATCTGTTTCAGAACTGAGCAGGATGCTTAATGTTTCGGAAGTGACCATTCGCAAAGATTTGCAGTATCTGGAAGAAAAGTCTGTACTTTTTAGAACGCATGGGGGAGCCATGAAGAAAGACTACCTGGTCCAGGATCTTCACTTCGACGACAAGGGAAAGAAAAACGCAGAAGAAAAGCGAAAGATAGGTGAGCGAGCTGCCCAATTGGTTGAGAACGGAGACTCGCTGATACTTGATGCGGGTACGACTGTAATGCAGCTCGCAAAGAGTATTCATAATAAAAGAAATCTGAATGTATTGACCCCTGCAATAAACATTGCCCTTGAAGTCATGCGCATTCCCGAGACACAAGTAACGGTGCTTGGGGGTATGTTGCGTCCTACCTCGGCCGCCGTAGTCGGATCTTATGCTGAAATTATGCTTCGTGACCATTTTTGCAGCAAGCTGTTCCTTGCAGCTGACGGCTTTGATCCCATGTTCGGCATTACAACGACAAATGCACTCGAAGCACATTTGAACAGAATGATGATTGACTCCGCACAAAAAACCATTGTTGTGATAGACTCATCAAAATTCGGAAGGCGTGGACTGAGCCGCATCTGTGGCATTGAGCATATTGATATTGTAATCACGGACTCTGGGGTATCTGAAGCCATTAAGAAAACACTTTCAGATAGTGGTATTGAAGTTCTGGTTGTCTGATGAAAGCATCTCGAAATGCAATTGGTGGTTTCGATAACTTGCGATAATAACCCATTTGCTTTAGAAATTTTTTGTTTTGTACTGAAAAATTTATAATATAGTTGCGAAACGAAATTTTCCATGCAAAGCCCCTGTGGTTGGGGGTATTGAAAACAAAACCAGGAGGCTGTTGATGAGGTCCAAAGTACATTCAAAGCTGTGGCTGCTATTTGCTGCAATTACAACGATTTCCTGGGGGCTTTGGGGGGCGCTGATTGAAATACCCGAAAAGGCCGGTTTTCCCGCGACTTTGAGCTATGTTGTTTGGTCATTTACGATGATACCTCCAGCATTGGTGGCATTATGGCTGATTGGGTGGAAACTGGACTTCCGGCTCAAGCCAGCATTGATGGGATTGACGGTTGGTTTTTTGGGTGCTGGTGGACAATTGATATTATTTCAAACACTGACAGTTGCCCCCGCATACCTTGTCTATCCATTCATTTCCATGTCACCGATGGTGACGATACTGCTTTCATATCTAATTTTAAAGGAGAGGGCCAGAATCATTGGATGGGTAGGAATAATCGTTGCATTGATTGCCATCCCGCTTCTATCTTACTCTCCGCCGGAAAATACTGTGGTTGAGGGCTTTTTATGGATTTTGCCCGCCTTGCTCGTATTTCTGGCATGGGGAACCCAGGCATATGTGATCAAATTTGCCAATAAAAGCATGAAGGCAGAGAACATCTTTTTTTATATGATGCTTACGGGTTTGATGCTCTCGCCGATTGCACTGTTGATAACCGACTTCAGCCAGCCCATCAACTGGGGCTTCTCGGGGCCTGGCGCAGCAGCTATGATTCAGATTTTGAATGCTGTTGGCGCACTCTTTCTTGTGTATGCGTTCCGCTACGGTAAAGCAATGGTTGTTTCTCCTCTATGTAATGCCATTGCCCCGGTTATTACCGTGGTGCTGTCACTCATTATCTATTCTGTAATTCCGCATGCAATCACAATGGCCGGAATGATATTTGCAATAGTGGCCGCCTTCCTGCTATCACTGGAAGAAGATGATCCCGATCCGGTGGTCCAGGAGCAGAAAGAAAAAGAGGTGTTGGTGAGTAAATAGACAGTTTGGGAAGCTGTTGCCAGTAAAACCGCACTGTGGGCAGCCACGCTTCCTGATTATTAAATTTGCAAGATCAAATCAGGATAATAGCAGGATTGGCTTACGAATACTTACGCAAAGTTTCTTTTTGTATTGTTTTCGTCTACGCAAATTGTTATTGTATAACATAGTGGAAGGGCTTTCAATTAAGAACCGGTTAACAATCAGTCTTACACGGCAGGCACAAATCAATCAATATCAGCTATGAACTCTATTAAAGAAATATCTCACAAAACGGATAAGTATCGGTTTCAGCTTGTGCTTTTTCTCATCCTATTGCTGAGTGGCACCGAAGTATTCTCCCAGACAACAGGAAGAATTTCGGGCCGGGTCCTGGAGGAGGGCACCAACGAACCGTTGATCGGGGTGAATATCATACTCCAGGGAACGGATATTGGCGCAGTGACAAATATCGATGGTTATTATACCATCATAAACATCCCACCGGAGACTTACAGTCTGCGAATATCCATGCTTGGTTTTGGTACAAAAATTGTTGAGGGCATTAGGGTTCACATGAACGAGACGCAAACCATCAATGTGACTATGCGCGAGGAGGCTTTTGTAGGGGAGGAGGTTGTGGTAACAGCGCCAAGGGAACATATCCAAATGGAACTCTCGCAGAGCCGAACCCTGATAACAGCACAAAATATCGAGGATTCCCCCGTCGCCAACCTCGAGGAAATGCTCTCGAACTTCCCCGGGATTTCTC
>SLKA01000080.1 GCA_007134845.1 Balneolales bacterium | reverse complement strand
GTAACGGGTTTCGTATCCGTGATGTCGGGGCGACAGGATTTGAACCTGCGACCCTCTGCTCCCAAAGCAGATGCGCTACCGGGCTGCGCTACGCCCCGATCAGATTTTCAACCGAATTAGCCCAAATTATTTGTGCCGATCGTTACAAATTGCAGTAACACAAAGAACATTGCAGATTACCGGATTGCCTGTATTACATTCTTGCATACTATTGCATATGAAATCTGGTTCCGCAAAGACTCCAAAGATAAGTGAAATGCCCGACTAAATCAATGTAAGTGTTGATGAAAAAATCAGCTTTACTTGTAAAAGGTCTCTTCAAAAGCACTGGCCTTGTTTCTTCCAAGTACATGAATCAGAATGAATGCGTGCACCAGACCGGTGCCATAACCGCACAGCTGGACAATACCGGCTGGTGGTGCAAGAAGCGCAGCTTCAGGGCTGCCGGTGGACCGGAATCCGTCAATGAAAAGGATCAGCACCAGTATACCGACCGGATACCACATCACCCCAGGGGAAATAAACAATGAAACCAGCGCAGCCAGTATATAAATCACAAAGACCGATGGAAGAAGGTGAACCAGCTTCATGGTTCCCGGATGCAGCCGGTTCAGCACCACCCGCGCCATGCCGGAGTTGTACACCTGTTTGAAAAACTTCTTGAGATCGGTCCGTCGCTTGTGATAAACCCATGCGTCTTCAATGAGCACGGAATGGTACCCTGCTTTCATTAGACGCATGCTCAGATCCAGATCTTCCCCGAACCGCAATCCCGAAAATCCGCCCACATCTTCAAAAGCTGTCTTGCGCACTCCCTTGTTGAAACTGCGCGGGTAATACCGGTCAAGTTTCCGCCGTCCACCGCGAATCCCACCGGTCGTCAGAAACGAAGTCATCGCATAGTCAATCGCCTTTTGTGTTGCTGAAAATTCGGCGGAAGCACGGTCCGGACCGCCGAAAAAATCGATACTGCCGTCCCGAAGCGCTTCATTCACCGCATCAAAATAGCCCTGCGGGATGATGCAGTCCGAATCAAAAAAAATGAGCCATTCACCCCGGGCTGACCGGGAGCCGGTATTGCGGGCTGCTGCCGGTCCGGCATTCTCCTGATACACATACGTCACATCCAGCGCATTGGCAAACTCCGTGCAGATCTCCTCCGACCTTACGGTGGATCCATCTTCCACGACGATAATCTCCCAGTCGACCGGCTGACCGGAATCAACGGCTGAACGCTCTTTTTTTAGCACAAACAGACTTTCAAGCAACTCTTTCAGCTCATCCGGACGGTTATAGACAGGAATAATTATGGAATAACGAATGGTCATCTGCCTCAAATTATATGTAATATTCTGAACAATCTCTGGTCATGCAATGTTAGGAAATCGTGACATGATTTGCATGAACTGAATTTGGAATTGCAGACTTCAGGTTTACAGAGTATGGTTGACCAAAGACATCCGGTTAGACTCATCCTGTTCAAAATGTGTCTGTCCGGATTCTCCTGAACGTCCATCCCAACATATGATTAAGAAATGCCGACTTCATCTCAAAAATCTCAAAAAGTGAAAATCACAATATATCGTTGCTTCTTTGTGATATCCGTTTCCATTTTATTCGGTGTATCGCAAGTTTATGCCCAGGATCTGCGTTTCTGGTACTCACCGGAAACCGAAAGTTTTGCGCCCGATCAGTTTCGTGCCGATCTGTTCCGGGATGACAGCGAAGGCAGCATCCGAGTCCGGGACGGCGAGCTGGTTTTTGGGGATGGATCAACCATGATTTCCGGATTCAATCACGCCTCTATCAGCGAGGATCGTTCGTTTATAGGTGTCCTGTTTGAGCGCGGTGATCAGGTATCGGCCGAAATATACCGGTCCAACGGAACCCTGCTGCACCAGATAGCCCATCTTGCTGACTATGACCCTGATGATCCCTCCATACGGCTGTACATGTTAAGTAATGGCAGTTTTGTCTATCGCGATAACATTGCCTCCTTTACCTATTTTGACGAGCGGGGAAAAGAGGTTTTTCAGATTTTCAACAGTACCGGCAGTCCCGATGGTGAAGCCGTTTCGGAATTCACATCCGCTCCTTTCGGACACAGGATGCTCGCATACAATCCGCGTATCTTTGCAGGCAGCCAGGTGAATTCGCGTATTCAGCACGTCGGACACGATGAACAAGTACGAACCCTGGCACAGTTTGATCAGATGAGCATTGTCTCAGTCCGCTTGCACCGGTCGGGAAACCTGATCCTTGTCCACTCCCTCGATGATTCCGACGGACGCCATCATGCCCGGGTCATTTCGATACGGGGAGACATCATTGCTGACATTGACTACGAAGAAAACGAGATCGAGGATGTGGTTCTGAGTGCATGCGGACGTTATGTGACCGGTAGAACCTCCGGAAGGGCGATGGTGCACGATGTGACGACCGGTGAGCGGATGGGTAGCGCAAGCTTCCGTGAAAGGGTCCGGATCGCATCGTATATGCCGGACGGCAACCTGGCAGTGTTGACCGGTACAAGGAACAACAGGGAGCTGCGCGACCTGCGAATGCACATTATCGACGTGCGACAGCGGCGCGTTGTGCGTGAAGAAACCGCTCTGACCGTACACACATCAGAATACTTCCCTCTCTCACTGGTGTATGATGGAAACTCCACTTACAGGCTGCAAGGGGTGAACAGAGAACTGATTATCCGTCACTCGCTTTGATTCCATTCACTCACTCTGGCTTCATCAGTCACTCTTGCATAATCACGCGATCGTAATTTCTTCACTCGCTTGTACCGCCATCACTCGCTTGTGATTTCCTCACTACCTGCAAATACTGAATCCGTTACTTCCTGATGATGTATCAGCTGATGATATATCAGAATACCAGTCAGGAATCAGTTTCGGGATTCCTCAGGGAAATTTTCAGCGGATGCTCCATTTTCGGCCTTGTCTGCTTTCTGATCATCCTTTTCCGGCACTTTCCAGTCGAAAGAAAGTCCGTCACGCGACTGATTCATTTTGATTCGGATGACGGATCCTTCAACCCTGGATGATCCCAGTATCTCCTCAGCCAGCGGATCCTCAACATACTTCTGTATTGCACGCTTTAGCGGACGTGCTCCGAACTTCTGATCAAATCCCTTGTCAGATAGAAACTCTTTGGCGCCCTTCGTTATCTCAACTTTATAGCCGAGATTTTCGATGCGTGAGAACAGTTCCACAGCCATATTGTCAATGATCTTGAAGATATCGGATTTTTCGAGCGGCTTGAAAACGATCACATCATCCACACGGTTCAGGAATTCGGGATTGAACACCTTGTTGAGAGCATCCTGAATGGTCGCCTTCATCTTGGCATAGTCGAAAGTCGCTTCCGAGTTGGAGAACCCGATGCCCCGGCCGAGATTCTTGATGTCCCGGGCTCCGATGTTGGAAGTCATGATGACAATGGTGTTTCTGAAATCAACCTTCCGGCCCAGACTGTCGGTCAGAATGCCGTCATCCAGCACCTGAAGCAACAGGTTGAAGACATCCGGATGCGCCTTTTCAATTTCATCAAGCAGAACAACGCTGTACGGTTTGCGGCGCACTTTTTCGGTAAGGATCCCGCCCTCCTCATAACCGACATACCCCGGAGGAGCACCTACGAGCCGTGATACAGAGAATTTCTCCATGTATTCACTCATGTCGATGCGAATAAGCGCATCGGTGGAATCAAAAAGATACTTGGACATCACCTTGGCAAGCTCGGTTTTTCCAACACCTGTCGGACCCAGAAAGATGAACGATCCGATAGGACGAAACGGATCCTTGAGTCCGGCCCGTGTCCGCTGAATGGCCTTGCTGAGCTTCAGGATGGCTTCGTCCTGACCAATCACGTTGACCGCCAGCTCTTCTTTCATCTTGAGCAGCTTCTGGCCCTCGCTCTGCGCTATCTTGTTGACCGGAATGCCGGTGATCATGGCTACAACCGTGGCAACATCCGACTCATTCACGTCGTGAATAATTTTTTCACACTCTTTTTCCCATTCACGCTGCTCTTTTTCAAGCTCTTCGATCAGGTTCTTTTCTGTATCTCGCAACCGCGCCGCATCCTCGAAGCGCTGTTTCTTGACCATGTTATTCTTTTCGGCGCTGGTCAGTTCTATCTCCTCTTCAAGCTTGATGATATGATCGGGTACCGTAATGTTGGAAAGGTGAACCCGTGCGCCTGCTTCGTCAAGTGCATCAATGGCCTTGTCCGGCAGAAATCGATCGGTAATATAGCGATCGGTAATGGTCACGCAAGCCTTGATTGCCTCTTCCGTATAGCGGACACTGTGATGCTTTTCGTATTTGCCTTTAATCTGGTTGAGAATGGTGATGGTCTCTTCCGGCGAGGTGGCATCCACCATAATTTTCTGGAACCGCCGCTCGAGAGCACCATCCTTCTCAATATACTGGCGATATTCATTTAGTGTTGTGGCTCCGATGGCCTGAACATCCCCGCGTGCCAGTGCCGGTTTCAGCATGTTGGAAGCATCCAGTGAGCCGCTGGCACCGCCAGCTCCGACGATGGTGTGCAGCTCATCAATAAAAAGGATGATATCCGGCGTTTTCTCCAGTTCGTTCATCACCGCCTTCATTCGCTCTTCGAACTGCCCGCGGTATTTGGTTCCGGCGACCAGAGCCGCAAGATCCAGCGCAATGACACGCTTGTCGTACAGTACACGCGACACTTTACGCTGTATGATCCGCAAGGCGAGACCCTCTGCAATGGCAGTTTTTCCCACACCGGGTTCGCCGATGAGAACTGGGTTGTTCTTTTTACGCCGGCTCAGGACCTGGGCGACTCGCTCTATCTCTTTTTCTCTGCCAACGATGGGATCGAGCTTGTCTTCTTCCGCCAGTTTTGTAAGATCCCGGCCAAAATTGTCGAGTACTGGGGTCTTGGTCTTTTCCATTTTTCGTTCTCTAGCGCTACCGGATGATGATTTGGGGTTTCGTGATGCTGGTATTTCACCAGCCCGCGGCTGTGATATGTCCGATTTTGGAGCCTGTCCCGATACAATTAAATCCAGATCTTCTCTGACCGCATCATAAGTGATGTTGAATTGATGCAGGATCTGCGCGGCAATATTCTCATCGTCGCGCAACAGCGACAACAACAGGTGCTCCGTGCCAATGGTATCACTTTTGTATAGCTTGGCTTCAAGGTAGGTAATGCGTAAAACTTTTTCCGCCTGCTTGGTGAGGGGAATGTTGCCCACCGTCACAGCCGACCCGGTGCCGCGGACCGTCTCCTCAATGGTTTTCTTGAGCTTGTAGAGATCACAGCGCAGGTTCTTCAGTATCTTGATGGCTACACCATCGCCGAGACGAAGAATGCCGAGTATCAAATGTTCGGTTCCGATATAGTCGTGCCCCAGCCGTAGAGCCTCTTCACGGCTGAATTGAATTACATCACGAACTCTGTTAGAGAAATTGCCTTCCATACAAAAGGTTGTGGTCAGTTTGCTGATTGCGCTGATCTGTTCCGGCTACTATAACCGCCGCAGTCCTGTAAGCGTTCGCAACCAGTAACGAATGTAGTTCTGGCTTAGTGTAAATGCAAGTCCGGCCAGCCTGATATTTCCGGAAAGTTATGAGGGATCCAACTTCAATGCAATAACAGGAGGACCGGCCAGTCATCACCCATTACCGAATATCAGAGCTATGCGATCAAAGTAGCGATATCGGGCACCAGCACCTTTTCAACATCATAACAATATCAAACCAGCACTATTGCAATTTCTGAACAGTGCTGATTTCAGCACACCGCCTGCATCGGAACGGTATCGGCCTGCATCGGAACGACATCGATTTCAGAACAGCGCTTTGCCGGTCATCTCCTCAGGCTGCGGGATTTCCATCAGCTTGAGCAGCGACGGTGCAACATCGGCCAGGATTCCATCTTTTGTAGATGTGACCACCGGCTCGTTAACCAGAATAAAGGGAACGTTGGCAGTGGTGTGCGCGGTGTGCGGGCTGCCGTCCTCCTCCTTCATCTTGTCGGCATTGCCGTGATCGGAGATAACAATCGTTTTGTATCCCTTCTCATTAGCCGCTTCAATCACCCGTTTGAGACACTGGTCAACGGTCTCCACAGCTTTTACCGTGGCATCAAAATCGCCGGTATGTCCGACCATGTCGGGATTGGCATAATTCAGAATGATCAAGTCATAAATATCATTCTGAATAAATCTGACCAGCTTATCGGTCAGTTCCGGGGCGCTCATCTCCGGCTGATGATCGTAGGTGGGCACTTTCGGACTCGGAACCATCTTGCGGTCCTCACCTTTGTTCGGTTCTTCCACGCCCCCGTTGAAAAAGTAGGTGACATGCGGATACTTCTCCGTTTCTGCCATTCGCAGCTGACGCAACCCGCGCGCTGCGATAACCTCTCCCAGGGTGTTAATCATGGAAATGGGAGGATATGCGACATGTACGTTGGTGAAACGCTTATCATATTGCGTAAAACAGACATAGTGCAGATCCAGACTCTTCTCTGCTTCAAAACCGTCAAAATCAGGATCAGTGAGTGCTGATGTGATCTGGCGTGCACGGTCGCCCCGGATATTATAGAAAATGACGGGATCGCCTTTTTGCAGGCGGGATTCCGGATTGTTATCCAGAAGGATGGGTTTAATGAATTCGTCGGTCACACCCTCGTCGTAGGATGCCTTCAAAACATTCAGCTGATTGTCAACCTGATGTCCCTTGCTTCTGACCAGAAGATCGTAGGCCAGCTGGGTGCGCTCCCATCGCCGGTCCCGGTCCATGGCGTAATAGCGACCGACAATCGATGCCAGTTTGCCGACCCCGATTTCATCTGCACGCTCCTGAAACTCGGTGACGTAGCGCGCTCCTCCGTGGGGAGAGGTGTCGCGTCCGTCCGTAAAGGCATGGACATAAACATTTTCAATGCCCTGGTCTTTGAAAAAGGAGAGCAGGGCGTATACGTGGTTGTTATGACTGTGGACGCCGCCATCGGAGAAAAGGCCCATTATGTGCACTTTCCCGGTTTTACGGGCCTGTTCGGCAGCACTGAGCAAAGCCTTGTTGCCGGAAAAACCACCATCCTTGATATCCTTGTTTACCCTGGTAAGCTCCTGCCATACAATCCGTCCTGCGCCGATATTGAGATGCCCCACTTCGGAGTTGCCGAACTGTCCATCCGGCAGACCCACATCCATGCCCGAGGCACTCAGTTTGGAGTTCGGACACGTTTCAAAAAGCGAGTTAATGAATGGTTTTTTTGCGTGTTTGATGGCACTGACCGAGTCATCTTCCGGAATGCCGTATCCGTCGAGAATTGCGAGAAGGGCTTTTGCCATGGGTACAATAGATTTTTGGTGTCGATTCCGGGACAGTCACACCCGGCCGACAAAATGAATTCTTTCTATTTATAATAGTGCCGGAGCGGGTCGGCACTATTGCAAGGGTTGGTTGACTGATCTGATAATGAGGAGGCCAACACCGATCGGCTGCCGACAGATCCCCCGGTTTCGGCAGTAGAAATCAGACCATGATGCGGCAGCACTGCCACTCGAATGATTACCCGAGATTGTTGACGTGCTTTACAAGAGAAGACTTGCGGTTAGCAGCGGTGTTTTTGTGAACAAGGCCCTTGCAGGCCATCCTGTCAATGTAGGAAACGGCATCCTTAAGCAGTACTTCTGCCTGTTCTTTTTCCTGTGACTCAAGAACCCTGCGGGTAAGATTGCGCATTTTGGATCTTTTTTCCCGGTTTACCAGGCGCCTTTTGATGGATTGGCGTGCTCGTTTTTCAGCTGATTTATGTTGAGGCATGGTTTATTGCAAAGAAAACATTCTGGGTTGCGATTTAACAATTTTGAATAGAAACCAAATTTATGATTTAATAAGACTTTTTACAAGAATATTTTGCAAAAAAAAGAGATAAGGCATAAATTACCCAACATTTTTGATAATGCAGCATCAGGTAAATGGAACAGATCCTTGATCATTGTAATTGATGGTCCGGCAGGCGCCGGAAAAAGTACAACAGCGAAAGAGATTGCCCGTCGAACCGGTTTTGATTATGTGGACAGCGGCGCAATCTATCGTGGTTTTACCTATCTCTATCTTTTACATGATGGCGATCGCTCCCGGCTCCTGAAGCTTCTGGACGACCACGACCTTCGCTTTGATTTTCATGTCACCGATGCACGGGTTTTCCATGGTGAAAGGGAAATTACAGAGGAGATCAGATCCGACAGGGTGAATGATCGTGTTAGTGAAGTGGCAGTCATGGCTGAAGTCAGAGATGCCGTGCACCAGATACTGCGCGGGGAATCCCTGGGCAGAAATGTTGTCCTTGAAGGCAGGGATCTGGGTACGGTTGTGTTTCCGGATGCTGACATTAAGTTCTTTCTCACAGCTGATCCGGCGGCAAGAGCCCGCCGAAGATATGACGAGCGTATCGGAAAAGGAGAGGCGAACATCTCCCTTGATGAAGTGCGCAAAAATGTGGAAAAACGCGATCGAATTGATTCCACACGGGATATAGCACCCCTGAAAAAAGCAGATGATGCCGTGGAAATCGATTCCACATTCCTCACTTTTGAAGAACAGGTTACACGAATTCTTGAATACATTCGTAATACACCTGTGATAAAGAATGTGATAAAGAAATAATCATTACCTGAATAACTGAAACCAATAACCATAATCCCCTGAACAGAATATCGATCAGGTGGCCAACTGAAACCAAGGATATCTAAATGACCGATGAAGTAAAGAAAGACCTCGAAAAAGAAGAGCAGACAGAACAGGCAGCAACCGCAACCGAACAGAAAGCGGATGAGATAAAGGAGGATGCTGCCGTAAAGGATACCGCTGAAGAAAAGAAAAGCGAAACTGCTGAAAAGGCTGCAGATAATAGTGAAGAAAAGGATGCAGACAAGTCAGTAGAGCCGGCAGTGAAAAATGCGGATGATCCAGCAGAAGAGACGCAATCGCCCGAGAAAGCAGAAATGGATGCACAGGATGACACGGCCGGTGATGCCGTAGTGGAAGAAGCCGCAAAAACGGAAGCAGGCGCTGAGCCGGAAGCAGAAGCAGTAGCAGTAGAAGAAGAGTATGCCATGCCTACATTTACCGGCCAAATCGGCGAAAAAGTGTACAAAATGGAAGAACTCGAAGAGGCTTCCGAAGAATATGATGATGACCAGTTCAATCAAATGGTCAAGATGTACGAAGGTACACTGACGGCTTTTACGGAGAAGGAGATTGTTACCGGACGCGTGCTTTCGATGGACGAAAAGTATGTTATTGTTGATATCGGCTTCAAATCCGAGGGAATCGTTCCGCTGAACGAGTTCAAAAACCCCGAGCAGCTCAATATCGGTGATGAAGTTGAGGTGTTTCTCGACAAGGTGGAAGACCGTGACGGCCAGCTTGTACTTTCCCGCCGCAAAGCTGATTCACTGCGTGTATGGCAGGATATTGAAGAAGCCCATACGTCCGAAAAAATTATTGAAGGCTATATCAAACGTCGCATAAAAGGTGGTATGGTGGTGGATATCCACGGTATCGATGCCTTCCTTCCGGGTTCGCAGATTGACGTGCGTCCGGTTCGCGACTTTGATGCCTATGTGGGCAAAACCATGGAATTCATGGTGGTCAAGCTTAATATGTCCAGCGAAAACGTGGTCGTCTCACACCGTGCACTCGTGGAATCCGATCTGGAAGAGCAGCGCGAGCAGATTCTTGCCAGCATGGAGTCCGGACAGATCCTCGAAGGTGTGGTCAAAAACATCACCGATTTCGGTGTATTCATCGACCTCGGCGGTGTGGATGGACTCCTTCACATCACCGATCTCTCATGGGGACGCGTGGAGCATCCCTCCGAAATCGTACGGCTTGATCAGCGATTGAATGTTGTAGTTCTCGAATTTGACGAGGATCGCAAGCGTATTTCACTGGGACTCAAGCAGCTTCAGCCGCATCCATGGGATGAAATCGACGACAAGTACCCCGATAAGGTGCAAGTGCAGGGCAAGGTGGTCTCGATTGCCGATTATGGTGCTTTTATTGAGCTGGAGAAAGGTGTGGAAGGTCTTGTGCATATCAGCGAAATGTCCTGGACCCAGCATATCAAACATCCGTCACAACTGGTAGAAAAGAACCAGGTGATCGAATGTGTCGTGCTCAACATCAACAAGGATGAGCGGAAGGTTTCCCTTGGTGTCAAACAGCTTCAGTCCGATCCCTGGGAGGATCTTCTTGATCGATATCCGGTTGGGTCGAAACACAAAGGTGTGGTTCGCAACCTCACCAACTTCGGTGTCTTTGTAGAACTTGAACCCGGTATTGACGGACTCGTTCATATTTCCGACATGAGCTGGACCGATAAGGTCAATCACCCGAGTGAAATTGTAAACAAGGGTGATGAACTGGAGGTCATTATTCTTTCGGTTGACTTTGACAACCGCCGGATTTCGCTGGGTCACAAGCAGGTTCAAGAGAACCCGTGGGAGAAATACGGAGTTGAATATGCCGTCGGCAATGAAACCGAGGCCGTGGTAAGCCGTGTATCGGATAAAGGCGTGTTCGCCAAACTACCCCTGGGTGTGGAAGCATTCATGCCTGCCAGGGAAGCAGAACACGGTGATAATCTTCAGGATTCCTACAAGGAAGATGACAAATTGAAAGTGGTTGTCATCGATTTTGATGAAAACGGAAAAAGTATCGTCATTAGTCAGAATAAAATCGGTAAAATGGACAAGAAGAAGGAAACGGCTTCCAAGAAGAAAGAACAGAAAGCCGCCGCTTCCTCTTCAGGCGCCCTGACACTCGGGGAAATGTCCGGTTTGCAGGATCTGAAGGCAAAGCTTCAGAAGAGGGAAGATGACGAAAGGGAAAATGACAAAAAGAATGAAGACAAGGAAAGCTGATAATCAGCGTTGACTTCTTGATGGTTACTACGAAAGGAGGCATGATATCCATCATGCCTCCTTTTTTCTCTCCAGTATTTAATTCTCTCCAGTATTTAATTTCCCTATGACAATAAATACGAAAATGCCGGATGCAGCAACGGCATCCGAAACTCTCGAGTATCTTAAAAAAACGCTGCAGAATATTGTTCCGGACAGCGAACTGGTTGTCAAGGCAGAAATTGCCTATGAAATCAACCGGCTGAAGAAAGAGAAAAATGCTGTAATCCTGGGTCATAATTACATGGAACCGGCACTATTCTACAGCATTCCTGATCATGTAGGGGATTCCCTTGGACTTGCACGCATAGCCGCCGAAACCGATGCCGATCGCATCGTCTTTTGCGGTGTCCGCTTTATGGCGGAGACGGCCAAAATTCTGAATCCCGACCGGATGGTTCTGCTGCCAGCCAGGGTCGCCGGCTGCTCTCTGGCGTCCAGCATCACAGCACAGGACGTGAGAGATCTGAAAGCCCGATATCCGGGTATTCCGGTTGTTACCTATATCAATACCTATGCTGATGTCAAGGCCGAAACCGATGTGTGCTGCACTTCGAGCAATGCAGCCGATATCGTCCGCAAACTTGACTCCGATTCGGTGATCTGTCTGCCTGATGAGTTCCTGGCAAAAAATATAGCCAGGGAAACGGGCAAAAATGTAATCTTTCCCGGCAGCGACCGAACGGGCAAGGATGACATGGTGATCTGGGACGGGCGGTGTGAAGTGCATGACAAGTTCACCGTGGAAGATATTCTAAATGCCCGTCAGCAGTTTCCTGATACGGTGGTGGTTGCTCATCCGGAGTGCTCTCCGGAAGTGGTGGAAGCGGCCGACTACAGCGGTTCGACAACAGCTATGACAAGGTTCGTCCGTGAATCTGATGCCGAAAGATTTCTGATTTTGACAGAATGTGCCATGGGAGATAACATAGCTGCCGAAAATCCTGAAAAGGAAATGCTTCGCATGTGCAGTATACGCTGTTCGCACATGAACGAAATAACACTTGAGGATACATTGACCTGCCTGAGGCAGGATATTTATCAGATCGAAGTACCGGAGGATATCCGGATCAGAGCCAAACGGTCCCTGGACCGGATGCTGAAACTCAGCTGATTTCCGTACTCCCCGTACTCTAATGATGGTGGTGAAGAGACATGCTCTTTATTCCCGCCAAATTCAGTTGAATGGCTGAAAAAAGTTTACAAAATAAAAAAAGCCTTCAAATGAACATTGGAGGCTTTTTTTTATAAAATGTGTATTACTGTCTGCTTAATATCCTGTCCGGTCGTTTATTTTTCCTTGTAGAAAAAAACTTTTCCATTCACTGTATCTTTGCCACTTTTAATCCGGGCACCCGTTTCCCTGTTGTACGTGTATACAACATTTCTCATCGAGTTCAGCTCTTTATCATTGGAAAAAGTAACTTCAAGTGCATCTCCGCCGGGCTCCAGTTTATTCAATGACTCGATCAAAGGTCTGAATTTGGAAGAACTTTTTTTGGTTATACGAACATCTGAACGGGGAACAAATTTTAGTTTCATTGCTTTTTATGTATTGCGTTTATAATGTACTTGTAATGAGTTTAACTAAATGTAGTTATAAAATCGTATAAATGTCAACGTTATTACAAGGAAGTTATTATGGGACCTGAATATTTTTTAGCAATATTTCTATAATATCTTCTGTTTTTATTTCCTCCGCCTCCGCCTCATAAGTAAGTACGATTCTGTGACGTAGTATATCATATGCAACAGCACGGATATCCTCCGGAGTGACATAAGCACGATGTTGTGTAAACGCATGCGCCCGAGCCGAAAGATTTAAATTAATGGTGCCTCTGGGCGATGCGCCATAGTCTATAAGTCCTTCAATTTTATTGATATTGTATTTTGCCGGATTTCTGGTAGCCATAATAATATCTACAATGTATTGTTCGACTTTTTCGTCCATGTAAATATCATTCAACACTTTTCTGGCTTCAAGAATGGTAAAGGGACTAACTACCGGTTTTAGCGCTTGCGGCTTTACGGTTCTGGCCATTCTTCTCATGATCGCCATCTCCTCCTCCTCAGTGGGATAGTCGATATGGATCTTCATCATGAACCGGTCCACCTGGGCTTCCGGCAGCGGGTAGGTTCCTTCCTGTTCCACCGGGTTTTGTGTTGCAAGCACCAGGAAGGGATTGTCCAGCATGAAAGTCTCCTCACCTATGGTCACCTGACGCTCCTGCATGGCCTCAAGCAAAGCACTCTGAACCTTCGCAGGCGACCGGTTTATTTCATCTGCAAGAATAATATTGGAAAATACCGGTCCTTTTTTGACTGTAAACTCACCCGTTTTCTGATTGAAGATCAACGTCCCGATCAAATCGGCCGGAAGCAGGTCGGGCGTGAACTGTATGCGTTGAAAACCGGTGTCAATCACCTTTGCCAGACTCGAAATGGTCAAAGTTTTGGCCAGACCCGGCACCCCCTCAAGCAAAACATGTCCGTCGGACAGCAATCCGATCAGCAGTCGTTCGATCATCATCTTCTGACCGATGATAACTTTCTCCAGTTCACTGTTAATATCCTTGATAAAGTGACTGGTCTCCTGAATTCTTTCGGTCAGGGCCCGCATGTCAGGGCTTTTTTGAATCATATGTTGAGAGTGTTATAAGTGATAAAAGAAATTTTGTGATGAGGAAAAAAAACTGAAGTAAAAACAAACTTTTCTTAACTTCCCGCACGAATTTAAAAAAAAATCAGATAGAATTTTGTACGGTTTTCAAAGCTTGTGATTTTCAGCGCATTACCTGTTGTACGATTTTTTTGAAATTTCCTCAAACATAGCAGATATAGTTGAAGACACAAAGTTTTTTGGCTACCTTGATGCTCATTTAAAATTGCGCCATTTCATGGAGTCTTACATCTTTATCCTCTTTGCAACTTTGGCCGTTGCATCCGCTCTGGGCATGATCAGCAGCCGGGATACGGTTAACAGCGCGCTTTTTTTAGTACTGAATCTCATCTCCGTAGCAGGGGTATTCCTGCTTCTCAAAGCTCAGTTCCTTGCCGTTGTACAAGTCCTTGTATACGGCGGTGCCATCATGGTGCTGTTCCTCTTCGTCATCATGCTGCTGAACCTTTCTGATGAAGAGCAAATGCTCAGCCGGTTCAGTATCAGGTATGCTGTGGCTTTTTTCCTCGGGGTCATCGTTTTTGCCCAGCTTCTGTATGCAATTGCCAGTGTTACCGGCACACTGCCCCATATCCATCCGGAAATGGAGCAGGTTGGTACGGTGGAATCGATAGGAGATGCCCTGTTCTCAATTTACATGCTGCCGGTGCTCGTCACCGCGGTGCTCCTTACCGCCGCAGTAGTGGGTGCCCTGCTGCTGGCACAACGAAAAATAAGTGAAAAAGGGAATTAGCAATGGAAATGGATTGGTACCTTGGATTATCAGCTGTACTGTTCACCATTGGTGTGATCGGTGTCCTGACACGTAAAAACGCCATCGTGATTTTCATGTGTGCAGAGCTGATGCTCAATTCTGTCAACCTGACGCTTGTTTCATTCAGCGCACAACTTGGTGATGTGCATGGGCAGATACTGGTTTTCTTCGCTCTGTGCGTCGCTGCTGCCGAAGCCGCTGTCGGACTCGCCATCATTATCGCCATTTACCGAAACAACCTGACCGTCGATGTTTCCCGGATCAACCTCCTTCGATGGTAGCCTGAAGCTGTATTTTTTTGCAGAACCCGATTCAAACAGTCAAAACAACGTATTATCGGCTTTTTCGACTCAAATGCTGGATACCGAAAAGCTAAAAACCGGACATAGCTTAACTTTTCATGGACGCATACGTTCATCTCTTACCCTGGATCGTACTCATACCGCTGGCCGGGTTTCTGTTCATTGGATTGCTCGGACTCGCATCAGAATCCTTCCGTGCCATGAAGAACCTCATCGGAGGGGTTGCGACCCTGGCTGTCTTTATCCCTTTTCTCATTGCATTATGGTTGTTTTTTTTGATGACAGGGGAGAGCGATGCAGCCTCAGTGAGCCTCTTTACCTGGATTGAAGCTGGTGATTTCAGCACCGATATCGGTTACCGCCTCGACCAGCTGTCCCTGCTGATGACGCTGGTCGTAACCGGCGTCGGAGCCCTCATCCACTTTTATGCCATCGGCTACATGGCCGATGATGAAGGATTCTGGAAGTTCTTCTCTTTCATGAATCTGTTCATCTTTGCCATGCTGAATCTTGTACTGGCCGATAATATGCTGCTCCTTTTTCTTGGCTGGGAGGGGGTCGGTCTTTGCTCCTACCTGCTTATCGGCTTCTGGTATGCGGACATGGCCAAATCCGACGCCGCAAAAAAGGCATTTATGTACAACCGGGTAGGTGATTTCGCTTTTCTGATCGCCATGTTCATGATCTTCCAAAATGTCGGATCGTTGAGATTTGATGATATTCTGGCCGGCACCACAGCATTCACCACGGACCAGGTCTTCCTGATCGGCCTGCTTATTCTGATTGGCGCAACCGGTAAAAGCGCCCAGATCCCGCTGTTTGTCTGGCTGCCGGATGCCATGGCCGGACCTACACCGGTGTCGGCACTGATCCACGCCGCCACCATGGTCACTTCCGGCATCTATGTGATCTCGCGCCTGTCGCCGTTCTTCATGCAGTCTCCCGAGCTTATGCTTGTTGTAGCTGTTATCGGTGGCTTCACCGCAGTAATCGCTGCCACCATCGCACTTACCAAATACGACATCAAGGCCGTGCTGGCCTATTCCACCGTGTCACAGCTCGGTTTTATGTTTCTGGCGCTTGGCACAGGCGCTTATGTCGCCGCCATGTTCCATGTGGTCACACACGCTTTCTTCAAGGCCTGCCTTTTTCTCGGGTCCGGATCGGTGATCCATGCCATGCATCATGTGGAGCATAAACTGCATGACGAGAATAAACACGTCCATTTCGATCCGCAGGACATGCGTTTCATGGGTGGTCTGCGCAGGTATTTACCCTCAACCTATAAAACCTTTCTCATCGCCACCATCGCTATTGCGGGCATCCCGCCGCTGGCCGGATTCTTCTCGAAAGATGAAATCCTGGTGATGACATTCAACGCCGGCATGGGCAGCTTCGGGGCCGTATATATCGGCTTGTGGGCCCTTGCACTCATCACGGCGTTCATGACCGCCTTTTACATGTTCCGGCTCACCCTCGGCATATTTCACGGTGAGTTCCGGCTCCCCCGGAAATTCAGCAAAGCCCAGGGCTCAGAGAGATACCTGCATGAGAGCCCGTTCACCATGACCTCGGTGCTCTGGGTGCTGGCCGGCCTCTCTATCGTCGGAGGATTCATTGGCATCCCGAATTTTATTGTTGCGACATTCACCGGTACGGCCGATGTCAACCTGCTCTCCAACTGGCTTGATAATGTCACGCTCAACGCGGATCTCATCCTAAGCAAGCAGGTAGAATGGCTGCTGCTCTTCGGATCGGTCCTTGTCGCACTCTTCGGTGTGTTTGTCGCTTTCAGGCTCTATAACAACAATGAGCTTGAAGCACCGGATGCGCGCATAGCCGAACGCTTCGGCGCGCTCTACCAGGTTTGGAGTGACAAATACAAAATAGACGAAATTTACGAGGGTCTGATCGTCCGGCCGATCGTCCGCTTTTCCGATCGTGTGCTGGCTGTTTTTGATATGAAAGGTATCGACGGTTTTGTGAATTTCATCGCTGCCATCATACGGTTTGCCGGCAGTGTGATCCGCTATTTTCAGACCGGACTTGTGCAGACCTATGCATTCGGCATAGTTCTCGGTGTCATCCTGATCATTTTTATGTTGCTGTTCCGATAAATATCACTAATAACAGATGGAATTACTGCTAAATATTGTCATTTATCTGCCGCTTTTCGGAGCTTTGCTGCTGCTCTTCATCAGACGGGATGAATGGGTGCGCTGGACCAGTCTGATCATAACAACTGCTGCTTTTTTACTCTCGCTGCCGCTGCTGCTCCAGTTTGATATCTCGGCTACCGGCTCCGCGCAGTTCATGACAGTGGGCGAGCCGTTTCTCGGCGATTGGGATGTGAAATACATGGTGGGACTGGACGGGCTAAGCATGCTCCTGTTCATGCTTACCACCTTCATGGCTCCGATCGTGGTGCTTTCTTCCTGGGATTCCATCACAAAACACGTCGCCGGTTTCTTCTCCATGCTGCTCATCCTGCAGACCGGTTCACTCGGAGTTTTTGCAGCGCTCGACCTGTTCATGTTCTACATCTTCTTCGAACTCACGCAGATACCCATGTTCTTCCTGATCGGCATCTGGGGCGGGGAGGACCGGATATACGCAACGGTCAAGTTCTTTATCTACACCCTGGTCGGATGGCTGCTGATGCTCGTAGCCCTGATCTATGTCGGATTCGCGGCGGGCAACATGGTCAATGACGGCGTGTTTACCACCGACTGGATGCTCCTGACCAGTCCGGAGTTCCAGCTCGGTCTCGTTGAGCAGACCTGGCTCTTCCTGGCGTTCGGCTTCGCATTCTGCATCAAAGTGCCCATCTTTCCATTCCACAGCTGGCTTCCGCTGGCACATACCGAGGCGCCTACCGCCGGTTCTGTCGTGCTTGCGGCTATCGCACTTAAAATGGGAACTTTTGCGATTCTGAGATATCTGATCCCGCTGTTTCCCAATGCCGCCATTGCTTTTGCACCCATGTTCGCAGTCCTCGGTGTGATTGGCATCATCTACGGCGCCCTGGTTGCCATGGTTCAGAAAGATGTCAAGAAACTGGTGGCCTATTCTTCCATCAGCCACCTTGGATTTGTCGTTCTCGGCATGTTCGCATTCAACACCACCGGCGGCCAGGGTGCGATCATCCAGATGGTCAACCATGGCCTTTCCACCGGCGCCCTTTTTATCATTGTCGGTATGCTGTATGAACGCCGGCACAGCCGAATGATAGCCGATTTCGGCGGCGTTGCCAAAATGATGCCGGTCCTGACCGTCATGTTCATGATCGCCACGCTGGCATCCATCGGCCTGCCGGGACTCAATGGGTTTGTAGGCGAGTTCCTGATTCTGGTGGGTTCATTCAATTCTGATGTCCTGGGTTCGTATTGGTATGCCGTTTTTGCCGCCCTCGGAGTGATCCTGGCCGCAGGCTACATGCTGTGGATGTTCCAGCGGGTGATGTTCGGACCCATCACACATGAGGAAAACAAAAAGCTGACCGATATCAACGCCCGCGAAATCGGTCTGCTCATTCCGATCATGATCTTTATTGTCTGGATTGGTGTCCGGCCTACCGACTTCACTAAATACTCCGAAGCTCAGGTGACCTGGCTGCTGGAGGATACCCAGAACAGAGCAGCAGCAATTGCACACAACGCTGCTGGCCAGGACCTGCCATTCTGGGCTGAAAAGCTGTATGATATTACCCCGCAGCTGGCATCGGAACCAGGACTTGTGATCGAAAAATCAGAACAATCAGAAAATCCGGAACAGAAACGGAAGTAATAAAGGAAGTAATAACGGAATTGAAAACGGAATCGAAAAACAGGGAGCACTGATTATGGCAAAAGCACTTCAACCTGCGGAACTGGAAAAGGAGCTGGAAGCACTGAAGGAATGGAGCGTCGAAGGGGACAAGCTGACGAGGCAGTTCTCCTTTGCTGACTTCCGGCAAGCGATGGCATTTATGGTCAGAGTGGCATTCGAAGCAGAAGAACAGGCGCATCATCCTGAATTTTTCAATGTCTACAAAGATGTGAGAATTCAGCTGGCCACACACGATGCCGGCGGCAAGATCACCTCAAAAGATATTGCACTGGCAAAACGCATCGACGCTCTCTAATCGAATTTCATGGAATCAGCAAACGAATTATTGACCATATTGCCACTGATTATCATCGGTGCGGCCGGACTTTTTGTGATGATGTTGGACGCCTTCACAGGAAGTGCGCGTTTGGCGTACCTCTTTACGGTTTTCTTTTCAGCGGCTGCTCTCGTTGCAGCCGTATCAAATCTCTTTGGTCCGACCGGTGAATCATTCCATAATTTGATTGTATACGGGGGGATTGCCGCCTTCGGTATGGTGCTGGTGATGATTGGAACGCTGTTCTCCGTGATTCTGACCCGTGACTACCTGGAAAAAACCGACAGTCATATCGCAGAAGTCTATTCCCTGATTCTGTTTGCATCTTTCGGAATGCTGCTGCTGGTATCATCCAACAACCTGCTGACGCTGTTTCTTGGCATTGAGACCATGTCCATCTCACTTTACGTGCTGGCCGGACTGGTCAGGGATCGGAAGCAGGGGGTGGAAGCCGCACTCAAGTATTTTTTGCTCGGCGCTTTCGCAACCGGATTCCTCCTCTACGGCATTGCGCTTCTGTACGGTGCGTCGGGATCAACGTTCCTGGTGGATATTGCGGCAACAGATGATAAGGGATTGATATTCTGGGCCGGTGTCGCACTGCTGCTGGTGGGATTCTTTTTCAAAATATCTGCGGTTCCGTTTCATATGTGGACGCCTGATGTATACCAGGGCGCACCGACGACCATCACCGCTTTTATGGCAACTGCATCCAAGGCAGCTGTTTTTGTCGCCTTTATTCTGGTGCTAAGCCGGGCCCTGCCCGAAGCACGGGACGGTTGGAGTGATGTGATCTGGCTTTTTGCTATTTTCACCATGGTGGTCGGTAATATTCTGGCACTTGTACAGGATAATGTAAAGCGCATGCTGGCCTATTCCAGCATTGCACACGCCGGTTATATAATGATCGGACTTGCAGCCGGAACCGGCGCAGCCTACAGCGCTGTACTGTTTTATCTCTTTGCATATACGCTCATGAATATCGGGGCATTCGGAGTTGTCGCTTACTATGAATGGCACAAAGGGTACGACTTTACGGCGGTAAAAAATTACTCCGGACTCGGCTTCCAGCAGCCGGTCATTGGTGTGCTAATGTCCGTTTTCCTGTTTTCCATGGTGGGAATCCCGCCATTTGCAGGCTTTATCGGGAAATACCGCGTCTTCGCTGCTGCAATCGATGAAGGGTTGATAAGCCTGGTTGTGGTCGGTGTCCTCGCCAGCGCCGCCAGCGTATATTACTACCTTCGGGTTCTGGTGCATCTCTACATGAAAGATAATGAAACCGGAATAACCCTTGAGCGTCCGGGCACCGTCTATACTGCCGTCCTGTTGCTGCTCGCCTTGCTCACTATCTATTTCGGGGTAAATCCGGGTGTTCTGACCGATCTTCTGGGTTCGTTCAAGGGCTTGCACTACTGAGAAGCATGGCCTTTGTGACCTGTTGCATGGCCTTGTGCTATTTGCTCCCGGACCAGTCTGATGAAACCTGCTTTTCCCGGGCTGTCAACCTGTTTTGATCCTTAAACTTTGCAATAGAGCCGTAATCTCATTATATTTGCGCCGCCTGCCGCTGGAAAAACCAGCGGCTGTTTCAATAAACAACCGAAGGTGATATGAAAACCAATTTTTATGAAGTAACCTTTATAATCAATCCGGTTCTTGAAGAAGAGCAGGTGAAGGAAGTCAAGGAAGGCTTTGAATCCTTTATCAGTGAGAGAGGAGCCGAGATTGACGAAGTGGATGAGTGGGGCATTAAGCGCCTTGCCTATGAAATCAACGGGAAAAACAGCGGCTATTACGTGAATGCTTTTTTTCACGCGCCGGGATCCATCGTCAGTGACCTCGAGAGATATTTCAAGCTGCAGGAGAATATCATCAGAGATATCGTCCTCAAGTATGACAATAAAATGCTGAAACACAGAGAGCTTCAGAAGAAAGGCAAACTCCCTGTAATATTCAGTGAAACTCCCGAAGAGGAATAATATCAACCACCACCCATTTCAAAAAATATTGCAATGCTGAAAAATCCCGCACACCCGAAAAAAGGTAATCTGAAGGAGAAAGAGTGCAAGTTCTCCAAAGCCGGAGTTGTATATATCGATTATAAGGATGTTGACACCCTGGAACGCTTCATCAATGACCAGGGCAAAATTCTTCCCCGTCGTGTAACCGGCACCAGTGCCAAATACCAGCGACAGCTCACCCTTGCCATCAAGCGCGCAAGGCATCTCGGGCTGCTACCGTTTGTTGCCGAAAATCTCAGATAATCATATTTCCAGGAGTCAATTATGCAAGTCATATTAAAAGAGGATGTCGAAAAACTGGGGCTGGCCGGTGAAGTTGTGGATGTAAAGGACGGTTATGGAAGGAACTACCTTATTCCAACCGGAAAGGCTGTATTGGCCACCAGCAGCGCCCGCAAAGCTGTTGACCGGCAGATGAAGAAAGTACTCGACCAGCGCCTTGCCGATCTCGATAAATCGAAGGAGCTCGCCGAAGAGCTTAAGGGTACCAACGTAACCATAGCCGTCAAAGCCGGCGAGGAAGGAAAGATCTTCGGTACGGTCACCAATGTTCAGATCGCCGAAGCCCTCAAAGAAAAAGGATTTGAAATCGATCGCCGCAAGATCCAGATCGATGAGGATGTCAAACAGCTTGGTGAATACACCGCTACGATCAACCTGCATGAAGAGGTCAAGGCCAGCCTGACTTTCTGGGTTGTCAAAGCACAGGATTGATCACCCGGTCAAGACTATCGGGCAAGACTATTTGCCGTAAATCAACCGTTCTTAAAAGGAAATGCAGCTTCTGTGTTTCCTTTTTTTTATCGGGGTAACTGACCTGGCGTAACTGACCTGGCCTTTTGAGAAAACGGATTCTCTTTCTGATAACCGCTTTGTGCCTGTGGGCGCACCCGAATCTGTGGGCCCAGATCTCACTGGAAAGAGAGCGGGAGATCCCGGTAGAAGGCCAGGATTCCATCATTGTTCTTGATCCCTGGATCATCCCCGAAACATTCCGGGTGGAAGCCGATACGGTTGTCCTCGGGGAGCATCAATGGACGCTGCACCCCGTAAGGGGAAACTGGAGCTGGAACATACCGGAGTACGAACGCCTGCAATATGACACTCTTCACTTTCGGTACGAATACTGGCCCATCGACCTGCCGGTATCCATATTCGAGCGTGAGCTGGTGGCCATCGACACCACGGATGAGCGGTATGATCCTGAAGGTGTTGTGCAGATAGCCCGCCGGCCGCTTCGGCAGCAGGATCTGTTCGCCGACACCCGCCTCCAGCGCAGCGGAAGTCTCAGACGCGGCATTGTTGCGGGGACCAACCAGGATCTGTCCCTGGAGAGCGGACTCAATTTCGAGATCAGCGGTTATATTACAGATGACATCGAGGTGGTCGCCTCACTAACCGACCGAAGCACGCCTATTCAACCGGACGGAACCACCCAGACGTTGAGGGAGTTCGACCAGGTTTATATCCGTCTGAAACATGATATGGGAATGATGCAGATGGGTGATATTGACATCCGTCTCGATCAGAGTAATTTTGCTGTCATCGACCGCAGGCTGCAAGGGGTTGTGCTCCAGGCCGATCTGAAACGGTATGGCAGCTATGAAGGTTCGGCTGCCGTGGCGCGCGGCCAGTACCGGGAAATGCAGTTTGCCGGTGAGGACGGAGTGCAGGGACCCTACCGGCTCAGCGGTGCCGATAATGAACAGTTTATTATTGTGCTGGCCGGCTCAGAGCGCGTCTATATCAATGGGGAACTGATGATCCGGGGAGAGGAAAACGACTATGTCATAGACTACGGTCTGGGCGAAATCACCTTTACATCCAACCGGATCATTACCGACCACTCCCGAATTACTATTGATTTTCAATATCTCAGAGACGCATACACCCGAAGTGTGGTGGCCGCGGAAGCTGAGCACGACCACCTGCTCAACGACCGTGTCTCTTTCGGGGCCACTGTAATACGGGAAGCCGATAACGTCAACCTCAGCACGCAGCTCTTCCTCACAGAGCAGGAGCGTGAGGTACTTCGACAGGCCGGCAACGATCCGCAGCGTGCAGTTATCAGCGGTGCAGATTCGGTCGGGTTCCGCCGTGATGCCGATTTTCTGCTGTACAGTAAAATCGATACCCTGTATCAGGGACAGGAGTTTCAGGTTTTTAAACATATTCCGGGTGACTCTTCCGGTGTTTTCCGCGTACAGTTCAGCCGAGTGCCGGACGGGGAGGGCGACTACCGGCGGGTTGGCCGGGCCGCAAATGGCATCCTGTACGAATGGGCCGGTCCGGGTATGGGGAATTACATGCCTCAAAGACGTCTTTCACGACCGATAGAGCAGAGTATGGTCGCTTTACGCAGCCGGATTAAAGCCACCCGAAAGCTGAATGTATATGGCGAATGGGCCGGAAGCTATTTCGACCGCAACCGGTTGTCGCCTGTTGATAATGAAAACAACCATGACATGAGTGTTCTGGCCGGTATAAACCTCGAACCGGTGTCCAACCGCATTGGAACCTTCTCTTTTGATATGAAAGGGCGCTACGAAGGAGAACATTTCGCCTATTTCGACCGGGTTCGTGAAGTGGAATTCGAACGCCGGTGGAATCTGCCCCATCTGGAATCCTCAAGGGAGGAGAGGCTGGAAGGCACGGCCAGCTGGGCTCCGACGGGTAATACCCGACTAAATATCGGTGCAGGTGGATTGCAAAGGAGCGGTTTTCAGGGTATCCGGGGTGATGTTCACCTCGTTTCCAGGGAGGAAGGGCTGCCCGGCCTGGATTATCAGCTTGAACGAATTGAAAGCGAAGACCGTAATTTCGGTGAAAATGGCACCTGGTGGCGACAGCGGGGCCGAATTGACTACGATATATCGTTGCCAGCCGGCAGTCTGCAGCCCGAGCTTGAATTTGAACAGGAAGAGCGGCTCCAGAATGATCCCGGGGCTGATTCGCTGCTCGCAGGATCTTTGAAGTTTATAGAATTTGGCCCCGGATTATATTATCTGCTGTCGGATCGCTTTCGTATTGGAAGCACGATACGCTATCGGGAAGACCGTGGTGTCATCGGCGGTCGGTTAGCGGATGAATCCAGGGGGATTACCCAGCGATATGTAATGGATTATCGTCACAGCTCGCTGTTTCAAACGCGTAACACCATTGGCCTTCGCCAGCGCCGATTCGAAGAGGTCTTCCGGGTCGAACAGCAGCGACTGGACAGCAGAGGAGTCCTGGTGCGATCGGTAACCGACTATCGCCCGTGGAACAGGTTTATCGAAACCCAATTTCTGTATGATGCCAATACCGAGCGGCGGCCGCTGCTTCAGGAAGCGTTTATCGAAGTGGGATCCGAACTGGGACAGTATGTATGGATTGACCTGAATAATGACGGAGTTCAGCAGGTGGATGAATTCTTCCCAGAACAAAGTCCGAATGAAGGTGCCTTCATCAAGCAGCTGGTCCCGTCAGAGGAGCTTTTCCCGGTCATTGCACTACGCGCCCGGTGGCGAACCACAGTGAATCCGGAACAGCTTATTGATCCTTTTGATGCCAGATATTCCGGCTGGCTGCATTTTCTTTCCGGCATCAGGTGGCATTCGCTAGTCGATATCCGTGAGGAGAATCGCACAGAACAGCTGCAGGATATCTATCTGATGCGTCTTCGCAAGTTCAGGGATGACTCGCTCACCATTAATGGCCGTATTTACATCGAGCAGGATGTCGAGCTGTTTCGCAATAACACACGACGTGAGCTCAGGGTTACTGCTGATCTGATGCGTTCGCAGCAACGACAGGCCAGCGGACTGGAAAAACGCAGTACAGATAATATTCAGGTGCGGGGCGGGGGACGTATTTCACGACGCTACCGCTTCTTAACCTCAGCCATTCTCGGCCGGAATGAAAACCGCAGCGAAACATTTGCATCAAGAAATTACACTATCAGTGGCGGAGAAATTCGACCGAGAGTCGATGCCCGCTGGAGCCAGAGCGTTCAGTCCGGCACCGGTTTTTCTGTTATCAGGAAAACCGATCATTTTCCTGATAACCCGGCGACTGCCCGTGGAACAACCCTGCATGTCGATACAAGAGTGACATTCGGCCGCAGACTGCAGTCCGCGGTCCGGTTGGAGCGTCGAAGTTTTGATCTTTCCGGCGGACCGTCAACAAGCATGGGTGAATTTGAACTTACGGATGGTGCCGGACCGGGACAGACATGGGCCTGGTCGCTGCAATCAGACTATCGCATCAGTGATTTCCTGAGAGCGAGTCTGCAGTACGACGGGCGCACAGTGCCCGGCAGACCTGCCATTCAGACACTTCGTTTTACAGTTAATGCTGTTTTTTAATATCCAGACGCTCAATTAAACATTTTTTTACCCCTTATGGATACCAGGGATATACTTGCATGATAAAATGTCCGTTTGTATCAGAAGCTTCAAAAAATAATGCATCACTTTTTTACTATCTCAACTGTCGCAGTTGATGGTTAATTGATTGTTGGTCAATAAGCTTACGCGGATCATATTGCTAAAATCCTGTATTCGTTGTGAAAAACTGTTCAAAAACGAGATAACCGGTTGCATCG
>SLKA01000134.1 GCA_007134845.1 Balneolales bacterium | reverse complement strand
TCTTCAGCAACCGGCTTTTCATCTGCGGGTTCTTCAGCACCGGAATAATCATCCTCATCGTTATCCTCATCGTTTTTCGGGAGGGCTTCATTGACAACGATCGTCCGCTCAAGAAAGACGGTATTGTTCAGCTTCTCGATGGCCTCGAGGGCATCTTTCTCTTCTGCCATTTCAACAAAGCCGAATCCGCGTGATCTTCGCGTTTTTTTATCGCGAACGATAAATGCATTAGTGACTTCGCCGAAGTTTTCAAAAAGCTCCCGGAGCTCTTTCTGCCTGGTTTTCCAGGCCAAATTACCTACGTAGATGTTCATAGTGCGATCGTGCTGATATAAACGGTTGATTTGTCTGTGACAGCAGACAGTATTGGCGTCAATGCCAATATAAAAAAAGCAGAGCGCCTATAAAAGCGGCCTGCTTTCAAATGTAGATCATTCCCGGATCGGTTTTGGCGGCTTGGCCACCGGCGCCATTTGCGGGTAATGGTCCGGCTACACGTTGAAGGCGTCGCGTCCGAGGTATTCGGCGCTCAGGCCCAGTTGCTCTTCGATACGGATCAGCTGGTTGTACTTCGCCATGCGGTCGGTCCGGCTCATGGAACCGGTTTTGATCTGACCTGCATTGGTAGCTACCGCAAGATCGGCAATGGTCGTATCCTCGGTTTCACCCGAACGGTGAGAGATAACCGCGGTATAGGCATTTTTGTGCGCCAATTCGATGGTATCCAGTGTCTCGGTCAAGGTACCGATCTGGTTGACCTTGATCAGGATGGAGTTGGCCACACCCTGCTCGATGCCCCTGGCAAGACGCAGGGAATTGGTCACGAACAGGTCATCACCCACAAGCTGCACTTTATCACCGATCGCATCGGTGAGCTTCTTCCAGGCATCCCAGTCGTTTTCGTCCATGGCATCCTCAATGGAGATGATCGGGTATTTGTCAGCCCAGCCGCTCCAGAATTCAACCATGTCATCGGCTGATTTTTTCGAGCCGTCACTCCACTTGAACTCATAGAGACCGGATTCAGGGTTGTAGAACTCGGCGGATGCCGGGTCGAGTGCCAGGAGGATGTCCTCGCCAGGCTTGTAACCCGCTTTTTCAATCGCCCTGAGGATCACTTCAATGGCTTCCTCATTACTTTTTAGGTTGGGTGCAAATCCGCCTTCGTCACCGACAGTGGTAGCATACCCCAGGTCGGAGAGCACTTTCTTGAGATTGTGGAATATCTCGCTGCCCATCCGGAGTGCGTGAGAAAATGATTCGGCTCCGCTGGGCATGATCATGAACTCCTGCAGGTCCACGTTGTTATCAGCGTGGGAGCCGCCATTGATGATGTTCATCATCGGTACCGGCAGCACCTTGGCGTTCACACCGCCGACATATCGCCAGAAGGGCATCTCCAGTTCGTTGGAAGCCGCATCAGCCACAGCAAGTGAAACGCCGAGCATGGCATTGGCGCCCAGTTTTGATTTGTTTTCGGTGCCATCGAGTTCGATGAGAAGCTGGTCAATATCGACCTGGTTGAACACGTTGTAACCGACAAGCTCATCGGCAATCGTTTCGTTAACGTTTTCTACAGCCTTGAGCACACCTTTACCCATGTACGCATCGCCACCGTCGCGAAGTTCGACCGCTTCGTGTTCACCGGTAGATGCTCCGGATGGTACGGCGGCGCGTCCCATGGTTCCATTTTCGAGGATCACATCGACTTCAATAGTCGGGTTGCCTCTGGAATCGAAAATCTGACGTGCAATGATGTCTTCAATAATTGCCATGATGGTAGAATGATTTGTTTCTTATTTCAGTTGTCTTAAACTGCCACAAGGTATGGTTTTTTTTACTAATTTGGAAGAAAACGGATATGAAGCGTGCCTACTTGTTCGATATTGACGGAACCCTGCTGAAGGTGCAGCACAAGGTGAACCGGAAGCTGATCCAGCGGATCCTGGAGCGGTTCGGAATGAACCATACTTCGGTGGAAGATCTGGATTTTGCCGGTAAAACCGACCGCGATATTTTTTCGCATCTGCTGAAACACCCCGGAGACGATTTATTCCATCAGGTCAAGCAGCTTTATCTGCAAGAGCTGGAGCGGCATCTCTCACCAGAGGATATTCACGTCTTCGACGGGGTGCACGACTCGCTCAACTATCTTAAGGACAAGGTGGCATGGACGGGACTGCTGACCGGCAATTTTGCCCGGGCGGCCATAATCAAGCTGGCTGCCATCGGACTGCATGACCGATTCCGGTTTGGAGCTTACGGGGATGATCACCACGACCGGAACGACCTTCCCCCTTCCGCTTTTGATGAACTGATCAGAAAGTCCGGTGAAGCATTCCGTCCGTCGGACATGGTCATTATCGGGGATACACCCAGAGACATTGAATGCGCGCAGTCATTCGGTTCGGTCTCCGTGGCGGTGGCCACCGGCTCGTACTCCCATGATGAACTGGCCGCCTGCAACCCCGACGTCGTACTCCATTCGCTGCGGGAGCTTCCGGACTGGATCGAACAGTAAGGTCAAACGTCAAACCACAACACACTTTGGACGAGTGTGAATACAACAACACACTATGGTCTGGGCGTGTGAAAACAACAACCTGCTCTGGGTGCGTGTGAATACAACCACACACTATGGGCTGGGAGTGTGTGAAAAATAACACACTATGGGCGCGTGCGATACGTCCGCTGCGTCACCACATGGCCCCGAAGACAAAGGTGATATGCGGTGTTCCGAAGAAAGTTTGTTTCGAAGCTGCATCCTCAATCAACGCAGGAGACTGAAACTCGGGAGGGATGTCGGGCCGGAGTGAGCGCTTTGGCTCCATCACCTGAATTCCCTGCGGGTAGTAATGGAAGAAATAGCCTATGCGGATGCTCTGGATATTGCCGAAGTCGCCGCCGACATTGGCACCGATGGATAGCTGTCCGGTGGCGCCCAGGATGAACTCACCGTCTCCCCAGCCTTGAAATACATCATAATGCCGCTGGTATCCCTGCGGGAGAAAACCGAGATCGAACAGATCGTGATTATAGTAGGGATAGACAAATGCGGGTGAGGGTCCGCCCGATGCCTGAACGAACAGCCGGAAGTTGTCGGACAGTTGTTCGGCAAACATTCTGCGACTCACACCAAGCATGACAGGAAAAACCAGCACCCGGTTGTATTTGTTGGGAATAACCGAATATCCCCAGTAACTCTGGAATGTCTGCTCGGATTCGTCCCGGATGCTGCTGATCTGAAACTCGAACAGACCTTTGGTGTAGCGTGAAAGCACACGTCGGTACTCCCCTCCGATCCCGAAACCGAAGTTATTCAGCTGAAACCGGAATCCAATGCCGTTCCGGATGCCCAGTTCCGAATGGGTTATCGGACGTTCCATTTCAGCCAGATCGGGCTCCCTCCTCTCCTGAGCAAGGACGGGATCAGAAACGGCCTCCATTACAAGCAGGAGGGTAAGCATAAAAAAAACAGTGAGAAGGCGATTCATATCGGTTGGTTTATAAGCAGGATTCAGGATAAAGGGTCAGATATTTATCAGAAATGGATACTTGCTAATGAGTAATACTATTGTATTTTCATAATGCCTTTTGATACCGGATCGTTTCAGCGTAGGTAACGTATTTGCGATTTGGTTGGTATTTTCCAGTTAACATAAAGAATAAAATGGCTAACCTGTCAAGATTTGAAATATTTGGCCCAATGTCCACGCTGAGGCGTATCGGCGAGGCCATGTTGAATGATACACCGCATGTGCACCATTTCTCGCGGGAAATTCAGGATAATCAGAAAGTAAGTGTATTCATATACGAAGACCATAACACAGCGGTATACTGTTCCCGCTGTGTCAGTTGCATCCTTTCAGAACACCCGTCGATGGTCAGCCTTGAAATTGTGGATGTAGGCAAGCAGAGTGGTTTTCGCGGATCTCAGGAACCGGATGATCAGCCTGTCTTTGAGCAGATACTGGACTTCATACTGGATTTCAGCAAGCAATACGGACTGACCGTGCAAAACAAGTCACCCGAGCTTCAGGATAAGACGGAAGAGTGAGTCGGAACCCCCGGAAACCATCGGAATGGACCGTAGTCAGCATGCTCGAATGGGCAACGGAGTATTTCCGGTCCAAAGACGTACCATCACCCCGGCTGAGTATCGAATGGCTGCTTGCACATGTCCTGCAGATGAAGCGGCTCGACCTGTACCTTCAGTTCGACCGTCCGCTCACCCATGATGAGCTGGACGCCATCAGACCACTGGTATTACGCCGGGCGGAGCACGAACCGTTGCAGTATCTCACCGGATCCACCGACTTCTACAACCTGACGCTCCGCGTGACCCCGGATGTGCTAATTCCCCGGCCTGAAACAGAGCAGCTGGTCGAATTGATCCTCAACGATCATCCCGATGACACACCCGTCCGCTTTCTAGACATCGGGACCGGCTCCGGGTGTATTGCATTGGCCGTCAAGAAGGCGCGTCCGGCCTGGCAGGTAACCGGAATTGATATCAGCGAAGCGGCACTCAGGATTGCCGGAGAGAATGCACGTGAAAATGATCTCGATGTCACATTCAGGCTTGCAACATTCCGGGAATACGCCCCTCCTCAAAAACAGGATATCATAGCCTCCAATCCGCCTTATATAAGTGATGATGAGTCAGCCGGTCTGCCGAAAGAAGTCCTGACATACGAACCTGCTGCTGCGCTTCTTGCACCTGATGTAGAGACGGTGTACCGTGATCTTGCCCGATTCTGTAAAAGTCACCTCTCTGCAGGTGGATCATTCTATTTTGAGATAAACGAAAGCTATGGCGATAACATATTGTTATTATTGGATATTAAATCCATGCATGGCCGCCTTCTGAAAGACTATTCCGGAAAAGACCGATTCATCATAGGAAAATTAGAGGAATCACAAGATAACACCATGCCATAAGGCTATTTAACAGTCCGTTAACACCGGAGCAGAAAAAAGCGTAACTGAGTGTTGATAACTTGTTAAAAACTTTTCCTTTGCTGAAGTTGGTTTCTGAAAGCGCCTCGCAGTGTGCCTGCTCCATAATTCCCGAGGCTCTCCGGGTCGCATACAGTTTGAACATAATATTGACTAAGTTATTGTTTTTATTTAATTTATTAAACCACTTGCCATGTGGATAATTTCTTTTGCCCGGTCGTATCTTTTTTTGACAAGTGTGCGAATAATTGCCATCTTCTTTTCTCACACAAGGAATCGGGGAAGCTGATTGTGGATAACTGGTCTTAATAATATAAAAGTCAAGCTGAATTATTGTTTTTTTCATGGTTGAAACAGAAAAAATATCTGATCGAGAAGAAGCGAAGGAAAAAGTAACGGCAAGCGGGGTATGGGAGCAGTGTCTTGAGATCATCAGGGACAACATCAACTATCAGAAATACAACTCCTGGTTTCACCCCATCAAACCGGTCACCCTGGAAAATAAAATCCTGACGATCCAGGTCCCATCACAGTTCTGGTATGAATGGCTGGAGGAGCACTATTACAATATCATGCGTTCGACCATCACTAAGATTTTGGGTGAGGGCGCGCGATTCGAGTATTCCATTGTACTTGAGAAAGCCGACCTGGAACAAGACGACCGGTCGGTTCGCATGCCGCAGCGTTCCAGTCCGCCGATGGCGCCGGAATCCGGTTCGCAGGGATACAATCAGATCGGATATCATCCCTCCTATTCGTCCGAGAACATACAGAATCCCTTTGTCATCCCGGGAATCCGGAAAAACAAGATCGATCCCAACCTGAACGAGAACTATGTGTTCACACAGTTCATAGAGGGTGACTGCAACAGGCTGGCCCGGTCGGCGGCCATAGCCATTGCTGAAAATCCGGGCAAAAACTCGTTCAATCCGTTTTTTGTTTATGGCGGAGTAGGGCTCGGCAAGACCCACCTGATCCAGAGCATCGGAAACAAGATCCGGCAGGACTTTGGCGACGAATACTCCATCCTATATATCTCGTCTGACCAGTTCACCAACGAGTTTGTGCACTCCATCCGCAACAACCGTGCACGCGAATTTTCCATGTTCTACCGGAACATTGATGTTCTCATTGTGGATGACATCCAGTTCTTCAGCGGCAAGGAGAAAACCCAGGAGGAGTTTTTCCACATTTTCAATGCACTGCATCAGGATGGCAAGCAGATCATCATGACCAGCGACCGGGCGCCCCGGGATATCCAGGATATTGAGGAGCGTCTGATCTCCCGGTTCAACTGGGGGCTCAGCGCCGATCTGCAGAAGCCCGATTACGAAACCCGCTACGCCATCCTCGAGAAAAAATCACTCGAAAACGGAATTGATTTCGGACCCGAGATATTCGAGTTCATCGCTCACAATTTCAAATCCAGTGTTCGTGATCTTCAGGGTGCGATTATCAAGCTGCTGGCAACGGCATCCCTGCAGAAAATCGACAACATCGATCTGGCAATGGCCAAGCGCATCCTCAAGGACCTGATCAAGGAGACAAAGAAGCATGTTTCCATTGAAGATATCCAGCGGCTGGTCTGCGATTACTTCGGGATTGATCCCAACAAGGTGCGCGAGAAGACGCGGAAACAGGAGATAGTGGAGGCCCGGCAGATTGCCATGTACCTGTCGAAAACGATGACCAAATCGAGTCTGAAGACGATTGGCCTGCATTTTGGCGGACGCGATCATTCCACGGTCATCCATGCCATTCATGCTGTTGAAGATCGCCAGGAAACCAGTCCCAAGTTCCAGCAAATTATCCGGGATATCCAGCAGCGCGTTGAACTCGCAAGCATGTAACGGTATAAAACGTCATCAGCAAACCGATATCCGGCGAACGATATAACGGAACCCCATATGGACTGTATCACCCTTAAAAATCTCCGATTTCACAGCCTTCACGGTTTTTACCGGGAGGAGCGCGAGAGCGGCAACGATTTCGAGGTGGATGTTTCTATCTGGCTGCCCCTGTCGGATGCGGGCAAGACTGATAACCTGGATCTTACACTGGATTACAGCCGGGTTGCCGGGCTGATCGGGGACATCATGGAGGGAGAGCCTGTCAAGCTGATTGAAACGCTGCTCTATGCCATCGGTGAATCGATGATCCGGAACTACCCGAATGCGAAAAAGATAGAGGTGGCGGTCCGCAAAATGCATCCGCCCATGTCCCCCTCATGCGAATACACGGAAGTGCGGAGCCAATGGCCAAAGCTGTAATTGCATTGGGATCCAATCTTGGTGATCGCCTGTCACATCTTGTATATGCCAGGAAATTTTTATCTACAATAAGCAGTGCGTCTGTCGCAGCCTCATCCATCTACGAAACCGAGCCGGTCGGTGAGGCGTCAACCCACAGGTATTACAACGCGGTTTGCTGCATCGAAACCGACCTGGACCCGCTTACCCTGTTGGATGCGCTCAAACAGTATGAACAGCAGTACGGGCGGGATCCGTCTGCGCCGCAATGGTCAAACCGCACCATCGACCTGGACATCATCGATTACGATCGGCAAGTCATAACGCGGCAGCGGCTTCTTGTTCCCCATCCCGAGTACCAGAAGCGCCTTTTTGTGCTTGAGCCGTTGCGGGAGATTATTCCGGACTGGACAGACGCCGGGACGGGCCGCTCTGTGGCTGATCTGATCGCATCTGCACCCAAAATTGAGGTTTTGAAAACGGGTCTAAATTGGTAGCTTTCCAACCATGAACCAATTTGATTTTATCGCCATAGAAGGGGTTATCGGAGCGGGAAAAACCTCCCTGGCACGGCTGATGGCCGAGCGGCACAATGCACGTCTGGTGCTTGAGGAGTTTGAGGAGAATCCGTTCCTGCCCAGATTTTACGAGGACCGTGAGCGCTATGCCTTTCAGACGCAGCTTGCGTTTCTGGCAAGCCGCTTCAGGCAGCAGGAAAAGCTTCGCAGCCGCGATCTGTTCCATGAGATGGTGATCTCCGACTATCTGTTCGACAAAGACCGGATTTTTGCCCGGCTGAACCTGTCCGGTGATGAAATGTCGCTCTATGACAGCATCTACGGTATCATGAACAGCATTGCGGCGAAGGCGGACATGGTGGTTTACATCCAGTCCTCGGTCGACCGGCTGATGCAGAATATCAAGGCGCGCGGGCGTCCTTATGAAAAGGAGATTTCACGCAGCTATATCGAAGAGCTGAACGACGCATATAACCATTTTTTCCATCATTATTCCCGCTCGCCGCTGATCATCATCAATGCCAGCGAGGTCGATTTTGTAGATAACGAATCGCATCTCAAATACATTGAGGATCAAATATTTTACGAGCCCATACGTA
>SLKA01000139.1 GCA_007134845.1 Balneolales bacterium | reverse complement strand
TGAAGCAATATAGCGGCCAAATCCGGGCCAGGCTGCCCAAATCATTGCATCAGTGGTTGACTATTCGCGCCGAAGAGGAAGGGGTGTCGCTTAACACGCTGATGATCCAGCTGCTCAGCGAAGGTTTGTCCACTTTCAAGTCAAAAGAAACCTTTGAAAGCGTGATTAAGAAGTTCACACAGACGTATAAAATTGCGAAAAAAAAAGCAAAAATAGTTCTGATATGATACAGGATAAGTTATAGCTATATAGGAAGTTGATTCGAAATCTGATTCATCTCGCCTCTTCCATCAAAATGGGCCGACTTTACCGTGCTGGTCAAGAGAGGCGGTCATTTATCAAGGACGTGGCAACAATGGCGACAGGCACAACCACTGTCCAGCTTATCGGAATAGCCGCATCCCCCTTCATTACCCGTTTATATGGACCTGAAGCGTTTGGAATTCTTGGAATCTTTATTGCCATTCTGTCCATCATGAATCCTGTTGCGACTCTTACATACAGCACGGCTGTTGTACTTCCCAAAACAGACACAGAGGCAAAGAACATTGTTAAAACGGCATTTTTTGCATCGCTGATCGTTGCCGTTGCAGGTGCTGTGTTGCTGATCCTGTTCAAAGAACCATTCATTTCTGCATTTGAACTGGACTCCATCTCCGGATTTGTTTTTCTGATACCGATCGTGGTCCTGTTCATAGGTGCCGGCCAGATCCTGAACCAATGGCTTATCAGAAATGCGCAATACAAAAAAATCGCCATTCTTTCAATCCTGAAAGCTTTGGTGATAAATGTGTCAAAAGTGGGTGCAGGTCTGATACATGCAACCGCAGCGATGTTGATCGTGCTGGCTTCTTTCGGATACATGCTGCAGGCTTTCATGCTTTACATTGGAATCAGCTTGAAAGCAGAAAAAAGATTGGATAAAGCGACAGGTACAGGCCAGGAGCCGATCAAAGAAACAGAGAAAAGCACGGACTCAGCGCTCCAGACAGCCCGAAAGTACAGGAATTTCCCAGTGTATCGTGCTCCACAGATGCTTCTCGGTGCATTTTCAAAAGGAATCCCGGTATTGCTGCTGGCACATTTTTTTGGTCCGGCCGCCGCCGGTTTTTTTTCCATTGCAAACAGGGTGCTGCAGCTGCCTGCCGGGATCATAGGAAAATCCATCGGGAGTGTTTTTTATCCTAAAGTAGCTGATGCCTCCAACAAGCAGAAGAACGTTCGTCCCTACATCATCAGGGCAACAGGCGGAATGGCTGTCATGGCATTGCTCCCAATGATTGTTGTTGGCCTGTTCGGCCCCACTCTTTTCGAATGGGTATTCGGACAGGGCTGGAATCCGGCCGGTCACTATGCTCGATGGTTGGCCGTTCTGATATTCTTTGAATTTATTCTCCATCCCTCCAGGGATGCCATGCTTGTAGCCGGGATGCAAAAGCAGCTTCTTGTTATTGAAAGCATCTTTTTCGTGTTCAAAACAGTGATGCTCGTCACGGGATTTTTCTTGTTCAATGATGACGTATCGGCCCTGATCCTGTACAGCCTGGCCGGAGTTGCCGTGAGTGTTCTGATGCTGCTCTATGCGCATAAAAAAATACCCACCACGATCACTCATACGTACAGCTGATGGCAGTTTGGATGTATTTCAGCTGGTTGCCTTCCTCAGATATGACTACTGCTGTTTTACCTGGAACGCGGTGGCTCATGCCATCCCTGATCTGAATCAATTGATGGCGCAGATAAATCATAGCAACCGTAATCGCCGATGAACCTTGCGGTTATCTTCACTACCGGACACGCCGACACGCTTGGGAATGCATGCCGCCTTGAAATGATCGCGTTCCTGAACAGGCATTTCACCACCACCGTGTACACGAACGTGCCGGAGTTTCTGGAGAAGCATTTACCGGATGCCGAAATACGATCCATTGGTAATGTTCTCACAATAACCACGCCGACAGGCAAAAACTCTGCCGCATCCAATGCTTTCGCAGATAATCAAGGCGCAGGCAATCCTTCCGCAGTCAACCTGTCGGGTAGAACTATTTCCGGCAGTAACAGCCTGTTTCGTCAGCTTACATCGTTCCGAAAACTCGCCGCAATCATCAACCGCTCCGCTGCGGATGCCCTGTTCATGTTCCACGACACTTCTGCCGTGGCATTGTGGATGAAAAAACCCGTCTTCCAGTACGTCCACCAGTACGGACGCCGGACCAGGCAGAACGGATCGTTCCTCCGAAGGCAGCTCCGGAACGCATCTGCCCTGATCAGGGAACGATGGACCCTCGGCGGTATGGCCCGATCCAAGATGAATTTCGTGGTATCCGAACCCATCAGCGATCTGCTCAGGAACAGGGGAGTCGGGAAACTCCACACCACCCCCCACGCCCTGGATCTTTCAAAATTCCGTGAACCTCTCGAAACAGCCCTCCATTCACCCCTCAAATCGCTCAAAAAACAGGGCTTTTTTGTTGCCTCCTATACCGGATGGATGATGGAAAGCAGAGGGTTCCACCTCATGCTGGAGGCGCTGCGCATGGCAGTTCAGAGGGACGGTAAAATTGTGCTGGCACTTGCCGGAACCGATGCGGTCCATGCGGAAAAACTTCGTGATTTTGCGGAAAAGCACGGTCTCCAGGAGCATATCGTTGATTTTGGAATTGTGGATTCGTCCCTGACGCCCGGCATACTGGCCAACTCGGATCTTTGCCTGAGCTATCTGGACGATCTTCCGGCATTCCATTTGTCCCCGCCCCAAAAAATCATCGAATATTTTGCATCCGGCAAGGCGGTTATCTGCAACCGCATACAGACGCACAACCTGGTGAAAAATGGATACAATGGCCTTGTGACAGAATACGACCCGGGCCAGCTGGCCGAATCCATCCTCACATTAAAAAACGACCCGGACCTGCTCGCGGAATTATCGGCAAATGCCCTGAAATCAGCCAGCCAGTTCGATGCGGAGACACTGTACGGAGAGTTGGTGCAGATCATGAAATCAGCCGTGACACCACGTGAAAAAACTGCTTAGGAACACGCCCCTTTTCCCGGCGCTCACCTATCTCCGGTACGCGGCCCACCGCTACCTGGCAGAGGGGCATCTCCGCTCGTCTTACTTAGCAGATGGATACAAACTGGAGCTGATCGACCACGGCGTCTGCTTCTTCGGCTACTACAACATCTCCCCGGAAAACCGGAACGGCGACCTGCTGTATCTCAAAGTGAACGGTGAAACACCCCGTGCCAGCGAAGTGGATGCAGCTGTCATAACCATGAAAAACAGATCAGGGGACAAAAAGGAAGTCGGACGCGCCCGGGCCTGGAACTGGCAGCAGGGATGCATGCTTCAATGGCTAGGTAATGGACGCAACCGCATCCTCTACAATGATTATGATGCTGCGGAGGACAGGTATGTGAGCAGGGTCATTGACTGCGAAGGAAGTCATATCGAAACGTACGGCATGCCGGTCAATAATGTGGACAAAAGTGGGCGATTCGCACTGTGCCTGAATTACGAAAGGCTGGCCCGAATGCGCCCAGATTACGGCTACTTCCAGAAGAAAAACACGACCCTTCCGCAGGATAGTGAGGACGGAATCTGGCACATCGACCTTGAAACAGGATCATTCCGTCTTATTTTGTCCCTGGAGGATCTGAAAAAACTGCTTCCCTCATCCACCATGAAGGGGGCAGCGCACAAGGTCAACCACATCGTTATAAACCCATCCGGAAACCGGTTCATGTTCCTTCACCGATGGGTGGGTCCGCAGGGACGTTTCATGCGGCTTGTCACGGCCAATCCGGATGGATCGGAGCCCGTCATCCTGCACGGGGACGATATGACCTCCCATTGCTGCTGGCTCGATGACACGAGTATCCTCTCGTTTTGCGAATACAAGGGGGCTCAAGGGTACTTCAGGTTCACGGACCGATTGGAAAAAGTGCATTCATGGGCCGGTTTCATGCCGGCGCTTGACGGACATCCCTCCATCTCGCCGGATGGCCAATGGCTAGTCACGGATACCTATCCCGGATTATCGCGGATGTCGGCTCTCTATCTGGTCAACCTGCCCCGCGAAACCGTTCTGTGTGCAGGCCGTTTTCACCAGCCGCTCAGGTACATGAAAGAGATGAGGGTGGATCTGCACCCGAAATGGTCGCCCGACGGACAATCCCTTTATTTTGAATCAGCACACTCCGGCGTCAGGCAGCTCTACCGTCTGCACCGGACACAATCAGGACATTAGAACGCATGGAATCGGAAGCCCTCGTAAGGGAAATCGGCTTTTTAGGGGTATTTGTTGTGCCCGTGGCGATATACTACCTGCACCGGCTGCCAGTGCGCCTGCTTCCCGTATACGGTTTGCTGGTGCTTCTGTTCCTTGCAGCGGCGCTTGAACTATTGGGACTGTTCACGGTTACCTTCTACATGAACATTGCGGAACTTTCCATAGTACTGCTATTTGGTTATGCGGCAATCAAAAAGAAGGGAAAGATATCCTGTCCGGGGTGGATGATAATCGTCCTTTTCGTCATTGCAAGCATAGTCTCCGGTCTGATCAATGACATACACCTGCTGCAGATTCTGCTTTTTCTGAGGCGATATGTTATACCAGTGCTCTTCTTGTGGTACCTTTTCAACACAGCGTTCACAGACAAGGAAATACAGATCGTCACTACGCTAATCCTGGCGCTTTTCCTTTCGCAAATCCCGGTTTCCTTTGGCAAGTTGCTGCTGGTCGGGCAGTCAGAAAGATACATGGGGACCATGACCATATTTGGTGGGAGCCTGACGGCCGCATTTGCACTGTTCGGAGTTGTCCTTTTTTTCGCATTTTACCTGAAGGAACGCAAATTACCTTACCTGTTGGCCGTGGCGGGTTTTTTCCTGTTTGCCATGATCGGTGAGAAAAGAGCGGTTTTTGCATTTGCCCCGCTGATCATCATCTCCATGGTCTTTTTTTCCCAGCAAAGGGCCAGCATGATGACACGGATCTGGCAGCTCTCTCTGGGTGTTGTGACTGCCTCAGTACTGTTATACCTGACGGTTGTGCTTAACCCGAGTCTGAATCCCGAAAACAGAATTGGCGGCAGCTTTGACGCCGGTTACCTGGTAGATTATTCCGAAAACTACTTGTTTCCTGACAGGACCATCAGGGGATCAACCTATTACGGTAGAGGGGAAGCGCCCATCGCCACCTGGAACCTGCTGACCAGGCAGGAGAATAGTGTCCACCTGCTCGTCGGTTTCGGCGCGGGCGACCTGATCCTTTCCCGTTTTGTCGAACTTCCGGATGATGAAATTACCCGGAGCGAAGACCTTATTGCATACAAACACGATATCGGATATGGCGGAAGGACAGGGCTGTTATGGACTTTGCTGCAAATCGGGCTCATCGGCACATTCATGCTGTTTTACTTCTACTACAAGCTGTTCAGGAAAGCTATCAGGCAGGGCACACGTGACGGCAAACCAAGCTACATGGCCGTAATCATGATCGGTTTGATTTCGCTTTGGCTGCTGGATACCGTCCTGTACTCAAGGGTCATGCTCTCCACTTTTACGGTTGTGCTACCCTTCATGTGGTTCCTGTATCTGTCGATCGTTCACCCGGATTTCAATTTCAGCAAGAAACTGATAATCATACCGCGTAAACCGTAACCGACATTTCTTCCATCAATGCATGAATTGACCATGACAGCCCCAGGCCAATACACGCGGGTATGTTGCAATGTTGACTTGGTAGGCTATGCTGCCCTTTCGATTCTAAACCGAGTTTAAAAATTTGAAAGTTCTTTATTTGCACAGCGAGCCCTGCGGCTCGGACAAAGCCAATCTGATACAGGTCAAGGCCATGTGCAAGGCGATGAGCGAAAAGGGCATGAGTGTTGTGCTGTCCCTGCCGGCCGGTAAGGCTCAGAGCCGCGCGAAGTTTGCCGGGACGGCATCCTACGATCTGGCAATCAGGGAGCCGCTGCTGCCCGGCGTCAAAATCAGCAAATACCTTGATTGCCGGGGCATCAGAAGGACAATCAGAGATAGTGGCCCTGAAGTCATCTACCTGCGCAACCCGCTTCTGCTGCGGCAAGCCGCACCAACCGGAATACCCCTGATCCTGGAACTGCACGATGCCGTCCTCCACCACGGATACCCGCTGCTGCATGTGTACTGGAAACGTTACCTTCGTAAAATTACCGCCTCTGAGCAGCTCACTAAGGTTGTATGCATAAGTGATGCGCTTGCCCGCCACTGGATCAGTGAAGGTATACCCGCATCCAAAATCATCACGGCACACGATGCCATTGACGGGAAACAGTTCGCCGGTGTGCTGAGTCCTGAAACAGCCAGGAATGTGCTGGACTTGCCGGTGGACGGCAGCATTGTTACCTATGTCGGCCGCCTGTACGAGGACAGAAGGATCGATGTCATCTTTTCCCTGGCCCGGGCGTTTGAGGACACACTGTTCCTGGTCGCAGGAGGACCGGATTCCGAAAGCAGAAAACTTGCGGAACTTGCGGCGACGAAACAGATCCACAACATAAGATTCACCGGCCAGATACCCCATCATCGTGTTCCTGCTTATCTCTATGCCTCGGATGTTCTGCTTGGATTATGGTCGTCCGAAGTCAGGACCATCAACTTCTGCTCGCCACTTAAGGTGTTCGAGTACATGGCATCTGGAAGAAAAATCGTAGCCCAAGGATTCCCGACCATTCTGGAAGTACTCAGTGATGGGATAAATGCTGTGATTGCAGCTCCCGATTCTGAGGAAGACCTGATCAGCAAAGTCGGCATTGCGCTCCGCTCTGATGGATTGGAGACTTTAGGGAAAAAAGCGAGATTGGACGTATTATCAACCCACACATGGGAAAAAAGGATTTCCCGCATATTTGAAGGTATTCTGTAGAACCAGAATGAGTCTAAAAAATTTAGACGTACTCTGTCCGGGGAAAGAACAAGGACACCCACCATGAAAGTCCTTTTCGTCGCATCTGCAAATAAGGGACACATCAATGCCATTGTAATTAATCAGGGAGTGAGCCTGGTTGAAGAGGGGATTGAAGTTCGCTATTATGGCATCGAGGGCAAGGGTTTTTTTGGCTATCTGGGGAACATCAGCAAGCTGAAAGGGCAGATCCATAGTTTTGAACCCGACCTCATCCACGCTCATTTTTCATACAGCGGATTTGTTGCAAGCCTTGCCGTAAAAAAAGTTCCGGTGGTTGTTTCTCTCATGGGCAGCGACCTGGCTGGCGGTGGGATCCGGCAACTTGCCGGCGGTTGGACTCGCTGTCTCGCCGCATTTTTCAGCAGATTTGTGTGGGATATAACGATAGTGAAGTCCGGGTGGATGTCAGAAAGGACAGGGGGGCAGCGCACCATTGTCATCCCCAACGGGGTGGATATGGAACGCTTTAGCCCGATGTGCAATCGTCCGGCACTGAAGAAGAAACATGGTTTCTCAGCCGGAAAGAAGCACATCCTTTTTTTCGCTGATCCGGCGCGCTACGAGAAGAACTTCAAGCTGGCACAAAAGTCCATGGAATTCATTTCCCGGGATGATGTGGAACTGATGTCCATGCACGGGGTGTCTCCTGAATTGATGCCGGAGCTGATCAACGCCGCTGACGTGGTACTGCTTACATCCCGGTGGGAAGGATCCCCCAACATAGTAAAGGAGGCCATGGCCTGCAATTGTCCTGTTGTTGCAACGGATGTTGGCGACCTTAAATGGCTATTCGGTGATGAACCCGGGTACTATCTGTCCTGGCCTGATCCCGCTGAAGTTGCGCAGAACATCCAACGTGCCATTGACTTGCGGGAACAGAAGGTGGTACTGAACGGCCGCAGAAGGATCATGAAGCTGGAACTCGATTCCGCGAACATTGCCCGGCGTATCATAGCGGAGTACGTGCGACTGTTGAAAGGCATGGAAAGGCCAGGCAATCAAACGACAACAGGACAATAAGTCAATGCCTTCAGGGCTAATGCAACCGCAAACACAACACCCATGACGATCCTCTTCCACCTCGGCCATCCCGCCCATTTTCACCTGTTCCGGCATACCATCGCCCGGCTGCGAGATGCCGGACACGCCGTGCATATCCTAATCAAGAAAAAGGATGTGCTGACCAGTCTGTTGGATGAAGCCCGGCTGCCCTATGAAAACATCCTGCCGGAGGGCAAGTCGCCTGGCCGCACCGGCATGGTGGGTGACCTGTTCCGCCGGGGTCGGCGCCTGATCGCCTTCGCCCGCCGCCATCGCCCCGACCTGCTCATCGGCACCTCCGCCGACATATCCTACGCAGGCAAGTGGCTGGGCATCCCGGCGGTCAACGTGAGCGAGGACGATGCCGCCGTCATCCCCCTGCATGCCTGGATGGCCTATCCGTGGGCAGAGGCCATTCTGAGTCCCGAAGGCACCGACAACGGTCGCTGGAATCACAAAACCGTGTTCTATCCC
>SLKA01000054.1 GCA_007134845.1 Balneolales bacterium | reverse complement strand
TCGGCCTGTGTTATTGCAGCTGTTGAAAGTAAAACTACCACTGCAAGTATGAAAAAAGATGGTTTCTGTAACAAGTTTTTCATCATATCTCCTTTTTTAGGTTTTGATTCAGTACTTAAGTCCCTCTAATCATTTTGTGACCCCCATATAATACAATCATGACGATATTATACAGGATTTTTTGTGCGAGTTATACTGCATCGCATCTAATATATTTTTTTCAATTCAGAAATACCATTTAAAAAAATCAATTTTTTAAATAAACCCTCAAATAAAAAAAGGCTGTCTGGTGCCTGTTGGCTGTCTTCTGTAAGGTGATCAGACGTGCGGTTGCTTCGTCAACGCTCAGGCGCAAATGGCTCCGTTCCGATACTGCGAAGGTAATGAACGTTGATAATCCTGCATAATCCTGTAACTTGTTCCCTTTCATTTGCGTTACCGGATATCACAAACCAGTACCGTCGCAGGCACCGACGGATTGCCCGTCAGCCGGCGCAATAACGGCTTCTTTTTAACCATGATGACTTTTGCAGACAAGATCCTTGCTTTCAATGAAAACCTCGACCTTGATCCCGTGTTGCTGCCGGACGGGATATCCGTAATGAATCCCTTTCGCGGAGCGCACGCCGGCACCATCCGGAATGTCACTTCGCAGTTTTATCGCCGATTCTATGAGGATCACGATCTGCGTCACCTGATACTGGGTATCAATCCGGGGCGGTTCGGTGCAGGCGTTACCGGGGTGCCTTTCACGGACACAAAGCGTATGAAAGAGATCTGCGGCATCGACATCGCCATTAATCCCACCCATGAGCCCTCCTCGGTCTTTGTCTATGAAGTGGTGGATGCATTTGGCGGGCCTGTTCCATTCTACCGGAAATTCTACATCAACTCGGTATGTCCGCTCGGATTCACACGGTCCAATGAAAAGGGTAACGAAGTAAACTACAATTTCTACGATGACCGGCAACTTGAAGAAGCGGTTACCCCGTTCATCATCGACTGCATTGAGCGGCAGATCGATTTCGGTGCGGCTATGGACCGGTGCTACTGCATGGGACGCGGAAAGAATTTCAAATACCTGAATACATTGAATAAACAGCAGAAGTGGTTTGGCGAGATCATTCCACTGGACCATCCCCGTTTCATCGTCCAGTACCGGTCCGGCAGGATGGCCGAATATGTTCAAAACTACATTCAGGCACTGTCAAAGGCAGGCTCCCCGTAGTGCCGGATTATCACAGCAGCATCGATGCCGGATTTTGAAGCAATGTGCGCACCGTATTAAGAAATTCGGCGGCTTTAGCACCATCCACAACACGGTGGTCGCTCGACATCGTCACTTTCATGCGTTTGCCGGGTACGACCTGGCCATCTTCCACAACCGGCACATCACGAATGGCACCGATGGCAAGAATGGCGGCGTTGGGCGGATTGATGATCGCCGTGAACTCTTCGATACCGTACATGCCCAGATTGCTGACAGTAAACGTGCTGCCTTCCCAATCCTCGGGCTGGAGTTTTTTGTCACGCGCCCGCTCAGCGAAGTCCTTGGTCTCTATCGAGATGTCTCGAAGGCCTTTTTGATCGGCATGACGGATGACCGGTGTCAGTAATCCTTCGTCTACAGCTACGGCGACAGCAACATGCACATCTCCGTGCATGCGAATGACATCACCCATCCAGGAGGAGTTGACCCAGGGGTTTTGGCGCAACGCTATCGCACACGCCTTAACCACCAGATCATTGAAGCTGATCTTGACATCGCTGATCTCATTGAGTGCAGTTCGCACCTCCATTGCTTTTTTCATGTCGATATCGACCGTCTCATAGAAGTGAGGCGAAGTGAACTTGCTTTCTGCCAGACGCTTGCCGATGATCTTCCGCATTTGCGAGACCTTGATCTCTTTGTCTTCCTGCAGGCTGGTTCCGGTGACAGCCGGCTGGGCAGGTGTTTTTTTCGCCTTTGCATCCTCTTTATCCGCTTCCGGTTTCGCCTTTGCATCCTCTTCCTTGAAGCTTTCAACATCGGCCTTGACCACCCGTCCCTGCGGACCACTGCCTTTCACCCGGCTTACATCAATTCCCTTCTCTTCAGCCATTTTTCGGGCCAGCGGGGAGGCTTTGACACGTCCATCGCTGTCATCCTGCTTGCCATTTCCACCTTTCTTGCCCTCTTTCAGGTCGCCGAATAGCGGGTCAAAATTCTTACCAGACTCCTTCTTTTCATCTTTGGATTCGTTTTTATCGTCTTTGGACTCCTTTTTTTTATCCTTTCCGGATGTGCCTTCCTCATCGGATTCGTCACTGTCAGAGTCATTGCTGTCGGAATCATCGCTCTTTGGCTTGTCACTGTCGGTGTCATCGCTGCCGGAATCTTCACTGCCAATGAGATCGGAAATATCTTCACCCTCTTCACCCAAGATGGCCAGTTTTTCACCCAACGGCACCGTATCTCCTTCCTCAACAAGAATTTTCAGCACCGTCCCGCCGTCGAATGCTTCAAGATCCATTGTTGCCTTGTCGGTCTCCACCTCGGCGACGATATCACCTGCTTCCACCTTGTCACCCTCATTGATGTTCCACTTTGCGATGGTTCCTTCTTCCATCGTGTCGCTGAGCTTGGGCATGTCAATTACTGTTGCCATAATATTTCCTCTGTTCTGATCGGTTTAAGTTCGGTATGTAACGGCATTAACGGCATCGATAACCTGCTTGGGTCCGGGCAGCCAAAGATCAAAAAGTTTTTTGGAAAACGGCGCCGGCACATCCGGAGTAGTCACCCGAAGCACGGGAGCATCCAGATAATCAAACGCATCGCGCTGAATTTGGAATCCGACTTCCGCAGCCACTCCGCCGAAGGGGTGCGACTCATTTACAACAACGCACCGGTTGGTTTTTTTGACAGAGTCAATAACGGTTTTCATGTCGAACGGCTTGATGGTGCGCGGGTCAATCAATTCCACCTCCACACCGTCTTTGGCCAGCTGGTCGGCCGCCTGTTTGGCAATATGAAAAAATTTTCCATCCGCCACGATGGTAACGTCCGTGCCTTCGCGCTTGATCTTTGCCTGGCCAATAGGCAGCAGGTATTCTTCGTCAGGCACTTCCTGTTTCATGCCGTACATCTGCTCAGATTCCAGGAAAATTACCGGATTATCGTCACGGATGGCCGCTTTGAGCAGTCCTTTGGCATCGTATGGGTCGGAAGGATGAATGGTGATGAGGCCCGGAAAATGAGCGTAAAAAGCTTCAAAGGCTGTGGAATGTGTAGCGCCGAGCTGTCCGGCCGAGCCATTCGGACCCCTGAAAACGATGGGGATTTTTATCTGTCCGCCACTCATCTGCCTGATTTTAGCCGCGTTGTTGACGATCTGATCGACTCCAACCACTGCAAAGTTGAAAGTCATGAATTCAACAACCGGGCGCAGTCCGTTCATGGCGGCACCAACGCCGAGACCGGCAAATCCCAGTTCTGAAATGGGAGTGTCGAGCACACGTTTGTCTCCAAATTGATCAAGCAGACCTTGTGTGGCTTTATAGGCTCCGTTGTACTCAGCCACTTCCTCACCCATCACGAATACGTTTTCATCCCGTTCCATCTCCTCGCGGAGGGCATCACGAATTACTTCTCTGAATTGTTTCTGCGCCATAGTGAATCAATTACTCAATTTCTGTTATTGCTGTCGATTATTAATTGTACGTGGTAAGGTGAATCAGGTGAGGTAGGGAAAATCGTCTTCAGCATAGACATCACGATAGAGCTCCTCGTCGTCGGGGAAGTCACTGTTATCCGCGAATTCTACAGCCTCCAGCACGGTTTCTTCCACTTCTTCATTGACGGCATCCAGATCCTTTTCTTTTGCGATCTCTTTTTCCAGAATGTAGGACTTGAGCCGCTCGATGGGATCGATTTTTTTGTACTCTGCGAGCTCTTCTTTTGTTCTGTAGTTGGCCGGATCACTCATGGAATGTCCGCGGTAGCGGTAGGTGACTATCTCGAGGAAATAGGGCTCTTTTTTCTCACGAACATAATCGGCCACTTCACTTACTTTGTCGATCACACTGAACAGATCCATTCCATTTACCACATCGTACTTCATTCCATAGGGAAGAGCCCGGTCGGCAAGTTTGCCGGCACTGTGGCGATGAACCGCAGTTCCCATAGAGTAGCCGTTGTTTTCGACAACGTAGATCACCGGAAGTTTCCAAAGCTGGGCAAGATTAAAGCTTTCATTGAGAGAACCCTGGTCGACAGCACCATCACCGAAAAAACAGATCGTAACCCGGTCGTTCTCCTTGTATTTGTTGGCAAATGCGATTCCGGCGGCAAGGGGCAGATGTGCGCCCACGATGGCGTGGCCTCCCCAGAAGTGCTTCTCCGGTTTAAAGTAGTGCATGGAACCGCCTTTCCCTTTGCTGCATCCGTCTTTTTTTCCAAAAAGTTCGGCCATCGCCTCGTTTGGAGTAATCCCCTTTACCAGACCCAATCCGTGATCACGGTAAGCGGTGATGAAATCGTCATCGTCGTTGAGCGCGAAAGCTGACCCGGTGGAAACCGCCTCCTGCCCTATATAAAGGTGCAGAAAGCCGCCGAATTTTCCCTTTTGGTACATCTGCATCGATCGCTCCTCAAAGCGGCGTTGCAGGTACATCGACTTGTAGAGCTCAATGAGCTCTTCTTCGGAAATATTCAGCCCCTTGTGGGTTTTCCGCGTAGCTTTTGGCAAGTCGGCTGCCTTTATGATTGAAGCTGTTTTGCTATTAATAGAAGTTTTATCTGTATTTGACATCTAATTTAAATCCTGTTTACACCTGTTTACATAACACATTCATACCTCGCATTACCAGCCACCTGCTTGCGGTAGTCCAATATCAATTTTCCGCAACAAGTTACAAATAATGTCGTCTCTGACACCGGCCGGAAATATACATAAATCGGCCGAATTTCTGAGCTTATAACACCGAACCGGGCTGTATCATTCTGCCCGGCTATCATTTATCAAGAAAGTTCTGCTTTAGCCTGATCGAACACTTCAGACAGTTTTTCAGGCTGTCTGCCGCCTGCCGTGGCCAGGTTTGGCTGTCCGCCTCCTCCTCCACCGACAGTCCGCGCAAGCATACCGACCAATGCGCCTGCTTTGATACCGGATGCGATCACATCATCAGTCACGGCAGTCATCAGATACACTTTGCCTTTTTCACTGTCACGCGATCCAAGTACAATCACAGAGTTTTCTTCTGCCTTTTGAAGAGCATCGTACCCCAATTGCTTGAGCGTGTTCATATCCGCCCCTTCAATCTCACCGGCTATCAGCTGCACGCCTTTGCCGGTCGTCACCGCCTGTGCCATCAGTTGATCAAGCCGGAGTCCGGCTTTCAGGCGATTCAACTTTTCGAGCTGCTTTTCAAGCTGTTTCTTTTCCTCCACCAGTCGAAGAATCTCTTCATCGGGTTCACTTGCCTTGCCAATCTGCCGGCGGATGCGTTGCAGCAGATTTTTCTCATGGCGGAGGTAATGGTCTGCCGAAGTGCCGGTAAGCGCCTCGACACGGCGGATCCCCGCCGCCACCGAACTCTCGGAGGTCAGACGCAGATAACCGATCTTTCCGGTGGCCTCGACATGCGTGCCGCCGCACAGTTCCACCGAGTAATCGGGATCAAATGTGATCACGCGCACCCGTTCGCCGTACTTCTCACCGAAAAGCATCATGGCTCCGCGTTTTTTGGCTTCCTCGATCGGAACATCACGGTCTTCCTGCATTGGGATATTCTGCCGGATTTTCTCATTGACCCGCTGCTCCACCTCGTCAATTTGTGCCGCGGTGACTGATTCGTAGTGAGAAAAGTCAAAGCGCAGGCGATCCGGGGCGACCAGCGAACCGCGCTGAGCCACATGTTCTCCCAGCGTTTCACGCAGTGCAGCATGCAGCAGATGTGTTGCCGAGTGATGCCGTTCGATCTCGGCCCGGCGCGAGGCATCTACCGCCGCAACCCAGCGCCCCTCAGGCGAGTCCGGTTTGCGATCCACAAAATGAACGCGTTGTCCAGCGATTTGCTGCACATCCAGCACTTTCAGGCTTTGACCACTTTTTGTGTGAGTGATGACACCGGTATCGGAAATCTGTCCGCCGCTTTCAGCATAAAATGGCGTGCGATCCAGCAGGAGCACCGGTTTGCCTTTGATATCACCGGTTTCGATAATGCGACAGGCGGTTTCGTACTCTTCGTACCCTGTAAATTCAGAACCAGCAACCGGTGCTTTCCGGAAGAGCTGTGCTGCAGGCTGATCCTCCACATCATCCCCGCCCTTGAATTTTCCGGCTCTGCGCGCCCGCTCTTTCTGCTCCTGCATCCTGGTCTGGAACGCTTGCATATCAACCGTGATACCGCGTTCACGGGCCATCAATTCGGTCAGGTCAATGGGGAAGCCATAGGTATCGTGCAGCTTGAAAGCGTCGTCGCCCGAGAGTTGTGACTGCCCTTTGGGCATGGCTTCCGTCATCTGGTTGAAGTAGGCAATACCCTGATCCAGTGTACGCAGAAATGATTTCTCCTCGGCGGTGATCACCTTCTTGACATGCCTGTTTTTCTCCTTGAGCTCGGGGAACACATCGCTGAACTGACCGGCGAGCACATCCACCAAACCACCCATGAACGCCTCGCGGATCTCCAGTCGGTCCCATGCATAGCGGCTGGCGCGGCGCAAGATGCGGCGTATCACATACCCGCGATCCTCATTGCTTGGTGTCACTCCGTCGGCCACGGCAAAACTGACCGCACGAACATGATCAGCAATGACGCGCATGGCGATATCAGTCTCATCCGATGTACCGTACGGAATACCGGCACGCTTGCTGATGGCATCCAGCAGCGGTATAAAAACATCGGTATCGTAATTCGATTTTTTATTCTGAAGCACAGCCACGATACGTTCGAACCCCATGCCGGTATCCACATGCTGCGCAGGCAGCGGGTCGAGCGACCCGTCTTTCTGGCGGTTGAACTGGATAAAAACCAGGTTCCAGATCTCCATGACCCGGGGATCATCCATGTTGACCAGTGTAGCTCCATCCACCTTTTTACGCTCCTCGTCGGGACGCAGATCGATGTGAACCTCTGAACAGGGTCCGCATGGACCGGTTTCGCCCATCTCCCAGAAATTATCCTTCTTGCCGAACTTCAAAATGTGATTTTTCGGTATGGGCGTTTCCGAGGCCCAAAGTGCGGCAGCCTCATCATCGGCGGGCAGCCCGTCCTCTTCATCCCCTTCAAATACCGTTGCATAGAGCCGGTCGGGTTCCAGCCCCCAGCGATCCACCAGCAATTCCCAGGCCCAAGCTATCGCTTCCTTCTTGAAATAATCGCCGAAGGACCAGTTTCCCAGCATCTCAAAAAGGGTATGATGATAGGTGTCGTGACCGACTTCTTCGAGGTCATTGTGCTTGCCGCTCACACGGATGCATTTCTGTGTGTTGGCCACACGCTTCCACTCCTTTCCCGCCCGTTCAAACCCGTCCTGCTCACCAAGAAATATGGGTTTGAAGGGATTCATGCCCGCATTGATAAAAAGAAGGGTCGGATCCTCCAGAGGCACAACAGGCGCACTTTCAACAATCAGGTGTTCCTTTACTTTGAAAAAGTCAAAAAAATCCTGACGGATCTGATGAGAAGTACGGACGGACATGTACGGCTTGTTTGGGTTAGGGTTGAGATTGAATTTGTACCCGCGTGTATTTGAACCCGCGACCGGTTCGGCTGTGATCAGCTTATGCACGGCTTATACGATTTCATCAAAGCTTTATAAAATAATAAATCACAGGGAAAGATGCTTACACCTTCGTCCGTTTCCGATACGATTTACGGTGTATTGATGCCTTGCTTTTTGTATCTTTTTTGGATTACCTATTTTCCCCCTCATCACACGCAACATTGATTATCATGAAATGTCCATGACCGGGCATAGCCCGGATACACAGGAGTATGATTATAATCGTCATGGACATTCTATGTGACCTTAGGAATCAAAAATTATAAACAGATGAAATGAAGCATGACAGCCTCCGGCTGACACACAGGTGGATGATTACATTCTGTCATGTGAATTTATTCTGACCATATTATAAATCGAAATTGATAAAAACTGATGAAACAAATACTATTATGGGCGCTGTTGGGCGGCATGCTCTGGACAGCAGCCTGCACTTCCGGAACACAGAACCCGAAACCTGAACTCATGTTTGACTCAGAAAACCCATTTTACGCATCCAGTACGCTGCCCTTCGAAGCTCCCGATTTCAACGCCATCTCCGATGAGCACTATAAACCGGCCATGATGGCCGGCATCGAGCAGGAGATGGAAGAAATTGAAGCCATTGCCACTAATCCGGAGCCGCCTGCTTTCGAAAATACCATCGTTGCCATGGAGCGCACCGGCGAACTGCTGACCCGTGTACAGGGAGTCTTCTACAACATGACCTCGGCTCATACTAACGACAAAATCCAGGAGATTCAGTCTGAAATGGCACCGCGCTTCGCCGAGCATTCTGATAATATCCTGCTGAACGCGGATTTGTTCGGGCGTGTGCGTACGCTTTACGAGAACATGGATGAGCTCGGACTGGATGAAGCATCGGAAAAGCTGCTTCGTGATAACTACCGCAGTTTTGTCCGGGCAGGCGCCCTCCTGAACGATGAGGAGCAGGAACGCATACGGGAAATCAACTCGGAGCTCTCATCGCTCAGCACCGAATTCCAGGAGAAACTGCTGACCATGACCCGGGAGCGTTCTGTAATGATCGATGACGAGAGCGAACTGGAAGGACTCAGCCGCGACCGCATCGCTGCCGCCAAAGAAGCCGCCGATGAGCGCGGGGAGGAAGGCAAATACCTGCTCTCCATCACCAATACCACCCGGGTACCGGTGCTCACCAGTTTGAAAAACCGGGACGTGCGCCGTCGTGTCTGGAAGGCCTCTGCATATCGCGGCATTGGTCAGGATGGCGGCATTGACACCCGGCCGCTGGTGCTTCGCCTGGTCGAACTGCGCGCCGAACGCGCAAACCTTCTGGGCTACGAAAATTTCGCTTCATTTGCACAGGAGCCCCAGACTGCACAAAACCCTGAAAATGTTCTGGATATGCTGACAGATCTCATTCCTGCCGTGCGGGCCAACACCGAACGCGAGGCTGAAATGATTCGCCAAAGAATGCTGGAGGATGGCATCGATGATGAAGTGATGCCATGGGACTGGGAATACTACGCCGAGCGTGTTCGGGAAGCCGAATACGATATTGACGATGAGGAAATCCGTCCTTATTTCGAGCTCGACCGCGTCCTTGAAAATGGAGTATTCTATGCCATGAACCGTCTGTATGGTATATCATTTGAAGAGCGATTCGACTTGCCTGTCTATCATCCGGACGTCCGTGTTTTTAATGTGTACGACCATGATGGCGAACAGCTTGCAATTTTCTATGCCGATTATTTCGCCCGCGACTCCAAGCGCGGCGGTGCATGGATGAGCTCGTATGTCGGACAGTCTCACCTGCTCGATAAAAAACCTGTTGTCGTAAACGTGCTCAATATCTCCAAGCCGGCCGAAGGCGAACCTGCACTCATAAGTTTTGACAATGTGACCACACTGTTCCACGAAATGGGTCACGGTGTGCACGGAATCTTTTCTGATGTAAAATATCCGTCACAGGCGATGACCGCGGTCCCGCGTGATTTCGTGGAGTTTCCCTCCACTTTTGAGGAGGATTGGGCGATTCATCCCGAAGTGCTGGCCAACTATGCCATTCATTATGAAACAAGTGAACGCATCCCCGATGACCTGCTGGACCGCATCATTGCTGCCCGCGATTTCAATCAGGGTTTCGAGACCCAGGAGTATGTTGCCGCCACCATGGTCGATATGGAATGGCACACACTGGCACCCGATGAAATCCCGGATGATGTAACAGCGTTTGAAAATGCATCGCTGGCAAAATACGGATTGGATTACAAACCCGTACCTCCACGATATAAATCGCCCTATTTCGCGCATATTTTCCCGGGTGGATACTCTGCTAACTACTACGCATACATCTGGAGCGAGGTGCTTGCTGCCGATGCGTTTGCGTTCATGAAAGAGCAGGGCGGGCTGACCCGTGAAAATGGCGACCACTACCGTGAAACCATTCTGTCGCGCGGCGGCAGCCGGGAAGCAATGGATCTGTATCTGGACTTCCGTGGTCAGGAACCCGGTGTGGAAGCCCTCTTGCGTCGGCGCGGACTTGACACGGATGTTGATGTTGATGCACTGTAGTCCATTCTTCGCATAGGGATAAGCCTCGCTGACTATGTCCGGGTGACCACTCCATCACCTATTCATGCAAGGGTTGTGAATCGGCTATAGGTGAGTTCCGCCGATTTCCCGGGAAACGCTGTGTGCCGGCAGTGTGACAGGTGAAGAGCTTTATCCATTCCGGGAATTGCACTGTACTGTCAAAGGATGGGATGACCTGACGGAACGGGCGGCCAGGGGCAGGGGGAGGATGCGATTCTGAAAAAAAACAAGGCCCCGCAGTCAATCGGGACCTTGTAGTGGGGTTTATGTTGGTTTCTCAGGATCCGGATACCGGGAAGGCTCCGAAATCCCGAGCATTATGATTTTAAAGTGAAATCAATACTACAATGATAGAACAATATTCTATTTATGTCAAGACATTTTCGAATAATATTCTATATAACATGAAAACTGCCGGTCATAAGTGGCATTTACAGGCAAAGGCATGCCCCGAACAGCCTGCTGGTGCCGTCAGAACCAGTACTACAGCAATACAACTATAAAGTACTTCAGCACTACACCCTGTTTTTTCCCTTTTCAATCTGATCAATGAGCCTCTGAAGATCCGACATGGCGTTATTCACTGCATCAGACCTGAAACCCCGCGCCTGCAGCTTCCAGCGGGCCAGAAAGAATCCTACCTCCTCCGGCGTACGGTCCAGTTTTTCCTCAAGCACCTTCATCATGACATTAATAACCGACCCGAAATGGCAGGCAAATGCCATCTCACGGTCAATGCCCTGGTAAAAATCAGAATACCTGGCATACCGATGCACTGCTTTCTCTTCAAAAAAACGGATTAGCCGGTCCCGGAACCCGGGATAGGTGGCACCACCCAATATGGCCTTGGCAAAATGCTTTTTCTGGAAGATGGATGTTATTTTCAGATAGTCATCAAGGGCCTCGATGGAATAGTGCGGGTACGAACTCAGATCCAGCTTTTCCAGATCACCCGTATTCCATATTTCATCACACAGATGATCGATCACCTCCATGACCATCTCATCCTTGTTCGAAAAATAGAAATAAACATTACCTATGGATGTACCCGCTTTCCTGGCAACTTCCTGCATGGTGGTGGCTTTATAGCCGTGGTCGCTGATGAGCTCTTCCGCCGCTTTGATGATCTCCTGCTTGCGACGCGCCACCCGCTTTTCCATGTATGCGGTTCTCCTGTACGCCATGATGTTTACCTGAATTCAACTATTTTATACCGATTCATGATGTATAGAATGTAATTCTTTTTTTAGGCAAACAAAAGCGGGCAGCCCGGCCTGCATGGCTGTCAAACAAGATCGCAGCATTAAGATTTGGGTTTTCCCCCGGGAAAAAAACTATTTTACCAATAAGCTGTCCCCGGAAAGATAGTGTATCCGGCCAGGCAAGCAAGATAAATCAGGGATATTCGCTTTTTTAAAATAGAACGATATGATGATTACCGCATACAGGACAGTCGTCTCTTTTCTGCTTTTGTTGATACTATCCGCTGCTTCGACCGCAAACCCTATTCCTCCAGCCGGCCAGAATAACAATTATAATGAATCGACTGGCACGCATGCAATAAACCGTCACTCATCCGACGGCGGCACGATTCCCTTCGATACTCTTTTTTCGGAAGAACTGACACCCGGAGTGGTGCACACCCGCTATTTCACTGCCGGACCCAATGTTATGGATGTCATTGCCGTGGACCTGGACGCCCCCTGGCTCCATTTCGAGACCTATCGTCCCGACAGTCTCACCCGCACCACTGCTCAGTCGCAGGCCGTTGACAGCCCCGGATACCGCGTCCTGGCCGCTGTTAATGGCGATTTTTTTAGCTTTGATACCCATTGGCCCATTGCAAACCAGATGGTCAGAGGTGCGTTTGTGCATGGTGCACCCACCCGCAACCGGTACCATTTTGCAGTGGATGCAATCGGCCGGCCTTATCTTGACGCACTCTCATTTAAGGGAAGTCTTATCCTCGCGGACGGCACCTCCCACCCCGTCTACGGCATCAACCACACCTCAGCCGATGCAGATATCATTGCCTTTACCCGTTTTTACGGTCCTGCAACACCATCCGGAACGGAAGTGCTGGAACTGGTGCTTGAGCCTGCAAATTCCGGCCACGCTGGTGAGAAAACTCCGGGAGACGACACAAAACTCATTGGATCCGGCGTTGACCGTGCCATGACAGTCCGCGACATGCATGGTTCCGGCGGCAACACCATCCCTGCAGATGGATACGTGGTGCGGGTGCAAAACCCGGAAGCTGCTATGGAGTTGATGCAGAACCTGTCTTCCGGTGATGCGGTCACTTTACGTGCAGGTTTTGATCCCGGTCGTCATGGTCTGGTGGATGTGATGGGAGGCGGCGTGCGCATACTGGATCAGGGCCGGCCCTACAGCGGCACCAATGAAGCCCGGCATCCACGAACCTTTGTCGCCATCGACCGTGATACCACCACCGTCTTCATGTGCACTGTTGACGGCCGGCAGCTGACAAGCATCGGCATGAGCTACCGTGAAATGGCCGGGGTGCTGCTGCAACTCGGGGCCTGGGACGCGGTCAACCTCGATGGCGGCGGATCAACCACCATGGTGATCCGAGATGAAGTGGCAAACAGCCCATCCGATCCCGGCGGCGAACGCCGTGTCGCCAATGCGCTCATGCTTATAAGCACCGCACCCGAAGGTGATCTCCGGAGTCTTGTTATCGAACCGGATTCCATCGAACTCTATCCGCATGAATCGCAAAAACTCCGCGTTCGGGCGTTTGACGAATTCCGGAACCCCGTGCCGCTGCCGGCGGACCTTGAATGGGAATTTGATCCCGTACTCGGACGGCTGGATGACGAAGTCTTCACACCAGGCCAAACCGATACCAATGCCATTCTTAGCGCCCGTTCCGGTGATGTCGCTGCAGAGGCGCATGTTCGTGTCCACTATTACACCTCGATGACATCCAGACCTCCCGAATTGCATCTGGCTCCGGGGGAATCGGAAACCATTACGCTGACCGGCACTGCACCGAACGGCGAACAACGACATATCCCCGTCAGCCGCACCCGGTTTGAACAGCCGGATGATGCTGTCTATCTCAGTGACTCCGGCAGAGCATTTGCCACCGGTTATGGCAGCAGTGTCCTGTATCTGGATGCCGGTTCTACTTCCACGGCCATCCCCTTTACGGTCAGCAGCGACGTTGTAACAGAAGTTCTTTTTGATTTTTCCGATGGAATCAGCGGATGGGCCACCCCATCCCAGACACACCGTTCGCAGATACTTGGAGTTGATCCTGAACAGTCCACACTGGAACAGATGGAAGAAAGCGGCGTCTGGACATTCGTTGATGATCCGGAATCCCATGAGGGCCGGGACATCCGGATAACCCGCCACCTGAGACAGGAGCTGGGAGGCCAGCTTTACGGAAGTCATGTCGGAGCCTGGGTCAAGGCAGACGATGCCCTCGAGATCCGCCTGGTTATTCGGGACGGCGACGGACAGCTGGAAGCCGGTCCGCCGGTCCGGCTGACACCCGGCAAATGGCAGCTCGTACAGACCCGGCTAAGCAACGCTCAATTTGAGGGTTATCTGAATGGCGACGGCAAATTGACCCGCGAGGGCAATCAGATCAACGGTTTCCGCATCACCGGCTCCTGTATGCAACAGAAAAATGCCACGTTCCAGCTGAAAATCGACCGGATCCTGGCGTCCCCCTTCCCGCTGGAATAGCCACTAACCGTTCACCTGAAAAGTGAAATTGATGCCATTAATTCCTATCCTTTATTGATAGTATTCACGGCAGCACCTTGCACCACGTAATATTGCGTCCATCTGTATCCTGAATGATTACAACCGATTCACTATGAGATTCCAGGCGACACTTCTGCTCTGTCTTGTTTGGCTGAATCATGCCCATGCCCAGATCGCAATAAATGAAGTCATGCCTGTAAATAATGTGACCATTGCCGATGATGACGGAGATTATGAGTCATGGCTGGAACTCTATAACCACAGTGACGATCCCGTTGAGCTGGATGGATACGGTTTATCAAACACCGCCGAAGAGCCCTGGGCATGGGTGTTTCCGGAAGTGACCATCCAGCCAGGAGAGTATATGCTCATCTGGCTGTCCGGCAAGGATCGCAGGCAACCCGGCGAAGTGCTGCATGCCAATTTTTCGCCAGAAACCGAACCTGGCACTCTGCTGCTGTCTTCACTGCACGGAACTCAGGTCGACGAGGTTGAACTGCCGGACATACCCGCCGATCTCTCCTGGGGACGCTATCCCGATGGAACCGGAATATTCCACATCTTCCAGCAGCCCACTCCCGGCGGACCGAATTCATCCGAACATTTTAACGACATACTCAGTCCACCCGGTTTCAACATCCATCCAGGTTTTTATGGGGAATCGCTGCAGCTTGAACTGAGCCACTCTGTTCCGGATGTCACAATCCAATACACTACCGATGGGTCGATACCTGACGATTCCTCGAAAATATATGATGGCCCGGTTGCACTTGCATATCGCGGCGGTGAAGCCAACGCACATTCCATGATCCGCACCACCCCGCCGGAAGGCGAAGACCAGGGCTACGGCTGGTTTCCGCCAGCAGAACCAATTGACAAGGGACATACCATCCGGGCGGTAGCGGTCAAATCCGGCTATCTGCCCTCCTCTCCCGCTACCGGCACCTGGTTTCCAGGGATGGAGCAGCAGGATCTGACGGTACTCTCCATCACCGCTCCCGGGGCCGGATTTTTCGACAGCAGGCAGGGCATCTACGTCCCTGGCGCCATCTATGACAGTCTCGGTTTCGGCGCTGGAGTATGGGGAAGTCATGCCAACTACTTTGAACGCGGAGACAAATGGGAGCGTGCAGCCTCCATCGAATGGTTCGAAGATGGTCAGCGGCTTTTCCAGCAGGATATCGGAGTGCGAATCCACGGCAGCGGTTCCCGTGCATTGCCTCAGAAATCACTTCGGCTCTATGCCCGTAGCGATTACGGCCAGACCCATTTCCGGCATCAGGTTTTTCCGGATGAGCCTTACAGTGAATTCAAGCGGTTGATCCTGCGAAATTCCGGGCAGGATTTCTTTCGCCGGACTACCATGTTCCGGGATGCCTTCATGCAGCGTCTGGTGTCCGGACTCAATATCGACACACAGGCATATCACCCGGCCGTACTCTATCTCAACGGCGAATACTGGGGCATCCACAATTTTCGGGAACGTTACGATAAGCACTATTTCGAGCGGGTGCATGAAGTGCCTGAGGAGTATCTGGATCTGCTTGAGCGAAATCATACCGTGAAGGAAGGAAGCAACGAGCACTATCTGGCCATGCTGGAATATATTGAACATCACGACCTTTCTGATCCGGCTCATCTGGATCACATTTCGGGCTTGATGGACGTCGATAATTTCATTGACAACAACATCCTTCAGATCTTTTTCAGGAATACTGACTGGCCGGGAAACAACAATGATTACTGGCGTTACAGCGGTCCGCCGAATCCGCATATCCCGGAACATGACGGACGCTGGCGCTGGGTGGTCCTGGATCTGGATTTCGGATTCGGGTTGCAGACAGGTCACGGCTCCTGGGAGTTCGACATGCTCAAATTCCTGCTGGATCCGGATGAGCTCACTCATGCCAACCAGCCCTGGGCGACCTTTCTGATCCGCTCGCTGCTGAAGAACCATGGGTTTCGCAAGGCATTTATCCGACGTTTCAGCGATCTGCTCAATACCACATTCCGGCCGGATGCCATGAATGGCCTTATCGACGAGATGGCGGATGTGGTCCGGCCCGAAATGGAGCGGCACATCCAAAGATGGTCCCATCCCCCCACACTCCGCAACTGGGAGCAGCATGTGGACCTGATGAAAGATTTTTCAGACAAACGTCCGGACCACCAGATCCAGCACCTGCAAACCCATTTTCATCTGGAGGATCCCGTTGAAGTCGATGTGCTGTTTCCGGAGGAAGGCACCGGAATTGTGCATTTGAACAGCCTGGAAATCGGTCCGCACTTGCGGCATGAATCCGACGGACATCAAAGCGGTCCTTCAATCCATGATGTCTATCGCTGGAGTGGCAGCTATTTCCCCGACATTCCGATAGAGCTCCATGCCGCAGCTTCTGCCGGGTACCGGTTCTCGCACTGGGAAATAAATGGTGACACCATTCCCGGCAGCCGATTAGAGATTAATCCGGTTGATAGGACCGTAATTCTTCCCCGGTTTCATCCTGTTGACCATGATGATCACGTCATTCCAAGGGCTTTCACCCTGAGTGAAAGCACCTCTTTTCAGTTCAATAAATGGTCACCGGATGAGCCCGCCGGCACATATCCCGAAAATATGGCTTTTGTCTACATGGATGAGATCGAACCTTCCCTCGATGCCGGGGTTGCAGGTTTTACATTAGGCAGATTCGGACTGAGCAGCCGCACGCGCATCAGCGGCCTGGGCGATGACGGATTTGCCTTCATCAATACGAGCAATCTGGACGGAAATCCGGGATACCCGGGGAGAAGGCTGGGCGGCGCGCTTCTCGCCTTGAATACCATGGACGTTGATCAGGTGCATGTGAGTTGGACCGCCGGCACCGTCATCCCCAATTCTCGCGAGTACGGGATCCGGCTGCAATACCGCATAGGTAATCAGGGGCCGTTTTTCGATATCACCGACTCCGGTGGAGCTCCGGTTGCCTATGTGCGGAGTGACAGCGCCGGACACCGGTCGGCCATCGGGCCGGTCACACTGCCCGGCCATGTTGCGGGTCATCGTCATGTTGAACTGCTCTGGCGCTACTATCACACGGGGATGCGCCACGACGAAGCGAGCGGCGCCCGTTCCAAACTCAACATTTCCTCCATTATGGTCTTCAGCAGCAGACAGATCGGAGATGGCGGTGATGATCCCGAACTACCCATTGGGACCCGCCTTGATCAGAACTACCCGAATCCCTTCAATGAACAAACCCGGATCCCTTTCCACGTCACTGATGAGTCACGGGTTGCCATAACGGTCTACGACATCACCGGACGTAAAGTGGCTCGCCTGGTGGATGATTCGTATCCGTCAGGCAGCTTCACCGTCACATTCGATGGGTCATCGCTTGCAAGCGGTGTCTATATTTTCCGGATGGTCACATCGAGCCGGGTCCTAACCCGTAAAATGGTACTGATCAAATAGGGTGCACTCACCAGGCGCAACCTATTGCATACCGGCCTGCGCATCAGCCGACACGCTCTGGCGCCAGGTAATCTGAACGTGCCTAATCCGCATTATGATTCCATGATGATTTACATTATTTTGCATAAAACAATCCTGAGTTTTTGTGTAAAATTCCGTTATGAAAGTTACTCTTAAACAGATCGCAGAAAGGACCGGATTTTCCATTTCTACGGTATCCCGTTCATTAACCAATTCACCCACAATAAGTAAAGAGACGCGGGACAATGTTCACCGTATCGCTGCAGAATTGGGATATGGTCCAACAACCAAAAAGCGACGCCAACGCAAAAAGAAGCGAACGATACATTTTGCATTACTGGCGGACTACCGGATTGGCGAGTTTTATGCTTCCCTGTTCTGTGGATACCGTGATGCTTCATATCTGGAAGATATCCGCATATCACTTTTGAGTGTTCGTGATCAGCGAAAAGAATGTGTGCGATTCATACAGCAAATACAGAAGGAGAGCAACTACGATGGAATCATCCTGTTTTTCCCTGCCCTTGAGCGACCCCACTATGATGAAATTCTGAGAGTTCTGCCAAAAAAATTCCCGATTGTGTCAAATGCCCTGATTGACAATCCGAATATTGCCACCATCACTTTTGACGGGTACAACGGTGGGCGTCTTGCAGCGGAACATCTGCATCAGCTCGGTTATCGCAGACTCGGTATAATAGAAGGTCCCGGGATACGGCCTGAGAGCCGCTTTCGCAGCAACGGATTCGCCGACTACATCAAGCAGCACTCTGATCTGGAACTGACCTGGCGATACAAGGGCAACTTCGAATTTCAGAGCGGACTGGATGCATTCCGTGATTTCCGGAAACATTCGCTTGCGCTTCAAAACGAGATTTCGGCAGCGGAAATGTCATACTCATCCTCGCCCGGATCCACTCCCCTTGACAGGCCGGAGACCACCATGGGCGGGCCGTCCGGAGCTGATGAACTTCCTGCAGATGCGGTTTTTGCCTGCAACGACTCCATGGCCAGCGGCTTTCTGGAGGCAGCCAAATCTGCGGGACTGCGAATACCCGATGATTTGGCCATACTCGGATACGACAACCTGCCGGACGGAATGCACCGGGACCCCCGCCTGTCCACAATCGATACTGACTTTAAAGAACTGGGGGTGTCATCCATCAAGACACTCAAAAACAAAATTATCAAGCAGGGGTACAAGCACGGGACACTGAGTCTGATCCCGGTCCATCTGATTGAACGTGAATCGACCACCGGTTGATCCGTATCTGAATCTTTTATCTCACCGGTTTCTAAAGTTTTTTCGTGCAGAAATGAACGGAAGTAGTCCATGCAAATATCGTACATTTTAAAAATATTGCATAGAATGTTTATCTTGACATTATATCTGTATTCAGATATGTTGATTCAAGGTAATAGAGCTGCCGGGCAGTGAGCTGCACAGAATCAACTCAGGTTCCTGCTGACATCATTATTCCTATAATAACTCTGTTATGGACGCAAAGCAGACATTCATCAAATCAGAGCAGCGGGTGGAACACTGCACGAGAGATCCACGACTTGCACACTTCGAAAGATTTATATTTGCGTAATTTTTGCATACATTTTTTCATAATGCCTATCGAATGATGCTTTCTATTTCCATTATGATATAACCTGAATCCCAAACCAGAACCATTATGAACAATCGACTACAAGGATGGTACAGAATCTTTTGTTTCGGGCTCTTATTCCTGCTTCTGGCTGCTTCGGGCGTCTCCGTGGCCCAGCACCAGGTTCGGGGAACGGTAACCGAAGCAGAAACAGACGAACCGCTGCAAGGCGTGAACATTGTCCTTGCGGGTACAGTAATCGGCACCACGACGGATGCTGACGGTAACTACTCACTCACCCTGCCCGATGCAGAAGGGTTGCTTCAGTTCTCTTACCTCGGTTTTGAGACCATGGAAGTGCCTGTCGACGATCGCGAAGAGATTAATGTCACACTTACTGCGATCGAACTTGTCGGAGAAGAACTGGTGGTAGTCGGTTATGGCGTCCAGCGGCGCCGGGACGTCACCGGTTCGATCGGCCGGGTGGAAGGCGACCGGATTGGACGCATTCCCACGCAATCGATCGATCAGGCGCTTCAGGGTGTCTCTGCCGGTATCCAGGTCACGCCGGGTTCGGGCGCGCCGGGGGCCAGCTCTATTATCCGGATCCGGGGGGTCGGCACCCTTAACGACGCCTCTCCCCTGTTCGTGGTCGACGGAATGATTCTCGATAACATCAACTTTTTGAATTCCAATGATATCGAGTCAGTGGACATCCTTAAGGACGCTTCTGCCGCCGCAATTTATGGAGCCCGCGGCGCCAACGGCGTGATCCTTATCACGACCAACAGGTCGACCATCGACCGTCCAACCGAGATCAAGGTCAATACCTACTACGGTTGGCAGCAGGTGGCCCGCACCGTTCCGGTCACCAATGCCCGCGAGTACGCCATACTGGCCAACGAGGCGGCCGTGAATGAAAACCGCACCCCTCCGTTCGAAGATCCCGGTGAATTCGGACAGGGAACCGACTGGCAGGATGAAATATTCCGGATTGCCCCCATGAAGAACCTGTCCATCAGCGCTTCCGGTGGCACCAGTCGCACCGCTTATAATCTGAGTGCCAATTTTACCGGTCAGGACGGTATCATCCACAATAATTATCTTGACCGCTATTCCTTCCGGCTTAACAATGATTACTACCTGACAGACAACATCCAATTCGGGCACAATATCGCCTTCGTTTACGAAGATTACCGCAATGCACCCGGGGTCGTGGGCACCGCCTACCGCGCCGATCCCACCATACCGGTATATACAGAAGACGGCGACTACTCCCCTACGGATGCCCGTGCTTCTGTCGGCAATCCCGTTGCAGATCTTGAGTTCAACAGCAATAACGAAAACTTTCGCCAGCGCCTGGCCGGAAATGCCTATCTGCACATCAGTTTTCTGGATTACTTCCGGTATCGCTCCAATATCGGGATTGACGCTAACCGCACCCAAAGCCGCAATTTTTCCCCTATTTTCTTCGTATCTGCCATACAGCAGAGCGAACAGAGATCGATCAATGTCAATACCAACTATGACAACAAGATTCTCTGGGAAAACACCTTGCAGTATCAGCGAACCATTGATGGTCACCGGGTCGATTTGCTGGCCGGTATCACCGTAGAGGAGTTCAGGAGCGAGGGACTTGGCGGCGGCCGGATCAACGTGATCGGCGACGACCGTTCGCTCTGGTACCTCAATGCCGCTGATGGCAGCGAAGGCATGACCAACTTCAACACCGCAGGAGAATGGGCGATATTCTCCCAGCTTGGTCGTATCAATTACAGCTATCAGGACCGCTACATGATGACCGCCTCCATCCGTCACGACGGATCCTCCCGATTTGGCGAGCTCAACCGGTACGGGTGGTTTCCCTCCTTTGGACTGGGCTGGGTGCTCTCCGACGAAGCATTCTTCCCGACAGCCGGATGGATTGACCTGATCAAGCCGCGGGCAAGCTGGGGCATCCTCGGCAACGACCGCATTGGCAATTATGAATATGCCGCCCTTGTAGCCGGTAACCTCAACGCCGTGTTCGGTCCGGACGAAAGAATTCTTTTCGGCGCTCTTCCGATCAGTCTGTCCAATCCCGAGATCCGCTGGGAGGAAACCACCCAGACCAACATCGGCCTGGAGACCCAGTTCCTTAACCAGCGCCTCTCATTCGATGTGGACTACTACCATCGGAACACCGACGGCATCCTTGTTGCCGTACCCATACCGGGTTATATCGGTGTAGTAGGACAGCCCATTGTCAATGCTGCGGAAGTCAGAAACAGCGGCCTGGAATTCACCCTGAACTGGCAGGAGTCAGCTGGAAACCTGTTCTACAGTATCGGCGGCAACCTGACCACCGTCAATAATGAGGTACTTTCATTGGGTCGCGGCAACGAAGATATTTTCGGCGGTGGCGTTGGCATCGGAGGAATGCTTGCAACAAAAACCGTCATTGGCAAACCCATCGGATCATTCTTCGGTTACAAAACCGACGGCATTTTCCAGAATCAGGATGAGATCGATGCCGGTCCGACACGCGGTACAGAGCAGCCCGGAGACCTCCGTTATGTTGATTTTACCGGAGACGGACAGATCACCACCGACGACCGGACCCATCTCGGATCACCGATTCCCGATCTGATCTTCTCTTTTAACATGGAGTTAGCCTACCGGGGATTCGACCTGAGTGCCGTCTTCACAGGGCAGGCCGGCAACAAAATTTACAATGCCAAGAAACAGGCACGGTTTGGAACTCCCAACTTTGAACGTTCGGCGCTCGATCGCTGGACCGAGGACAATCCCGGCACCACCTATCCGCGCATTACCGACGGAGGGCACAACTACCTGGTCTCGGATTTCTTCCTGGAGGATGGTGACTTCATCAAACTCCAGAACCTGACCCTCGGTTACACCATAGGCAGCGGGCTGACGCAACAGGTCGGATTAAGCTCCCTGCGCGTGTACGCCAGCGGCACCAACCTGTTCACATGGACAGGATACGACGGATACACACCTGAGGTGGCCAGTCAATCGGTCATTGCAAACGGAATCGACAGTGCATTCTATCCGTTCGCACGCACCATCAATGTCGGTGTGAATGCCACGTTCTGATGCGCGTAATGCCATCCATCCCGCATACTCCTTTTTCCGATGAAATGACAAAATCCACAGATATTATGAAAACGGAACATCAAAATCCCCTACTGAACAGCCGGATAGCGCTCGTGCCTTTTACGCGATTTTTTCGCACTGCGCTTATAGCCGGGTTTGTCGCATTAATCGCTGCAGGCTGCGACAGCATCCTGGATAAAAAACCGCTTGCACAGCAAACCACTGAAAATTTCTTCCAGAATGAGGAAGAAGCGATCCAGGCAACCAATGCCAGCTATAACAAGCTGCGCGACTGGAATATCCATGTCTTCCATTATCTCGGTCTCACCGACATGATTTCCGATGATGCCACCAAAGGCAGCACACCTACGGACGCCGCCTTTCTGTTGGAGCTTGAGAACCTGAGCCATGATGCGGGCCACCAGTCGGTACTGGAATGGTGGAACGGGAATTACGAAGGCATCTATCGCACCAATGTCAATATCCAGAACCTGCCGAATACGGAGATGAATCCGGATCTGCGTAACCGCCTCATAGGTGAAAACAGATTCCTTCGGGCCTATTTTTACTTCAATCTGGTGCGCGGCTTTGGAGGTGTTCCACTTATCACCGCACCGCTCACGCCCGAAGAATATGATCAGGAGCGGGCTCCGGCCGAGGATGTCTACGCCCAGATTATCGAGGACCTGGAATTTGCCGCCGGTAACCTGCCGCTGAAATCCCAGTATCCGGCAGCGGATCTTGGCCGTGCTACCAAAGGTGCTGCTGAAGCGTATCTTGCCCGGGTCTACCTGTATCTGGAAGACTACGGACAGGCTGAGTTTTATGCCCGTGAAGTGATTATTTCCCAGGAATACGAACTGCTTCCCGACTATTTCATGATCTTCACCTATGCTGGTGAGAATTCTTCAGAATCCCTTTTTGAAGTTCAGGCCACGGCCACCGAAGATGCTGGCGGCGGCAGCCAGTTCGGTGAGGTTCAGGGTGTTCGCGGAACACCGAACCTCGGATGGGGCTTTAACCGGCCTTCCCGTGACCTGGACGCTGCCTTTGAACCGGGAGATCTGCGCCATCAGGCCACGATTCTGTTTCCCTGGGAAGAGCTGCCTGATGGTTCCGGACTGACGGTAATCGAAAGCCAGACAATGGAGGATGAGCGTTACAACAAGAAAGCGTTTGCACCATCCGACCACGCGGGTCCACGCGGCAACAGTCCGATTAACATCCGGCGATTCCGTTATTCCGACCTTTTGCTTATTGCTGCGGAAGCTGCATACCAGAACGGAAACGAGGGGGACGCCCGCAACTTCCTGGAAGATGTTCGTGATCGCGCCCGCATCGGACGCACACTCACCATCGGAATCCTTCCGGAAAACGCCTCTCCCCATATGGATAACGTGCTGAACCTGGATGATCTGGATACCCGTGTCTTCGCACGGCTGGTCCATGCAGGCGGACCGGCTGACCAGGCCGGCATTGGATCGTTTGATCACAGCCTTGACCGCGGCCGGGTCCGGGCCAATCACGTCGATTTCATTGTTACGGTCAATGGCACTGGCATCACCGATCGCGAGTCCTTCCTGGATGCTGTCGATGCTCAAAACGCCGGTGCAACTGTCCCGGTTGAGATTTACCGCATCCGTCACGGCCAGGATCCCGAGACACTTACGTTGAATGTGGCGATTCAGGAACTGCTTCCCGAAGTAACCGTTGCAGGCCCGGATCTGCTGGATGCGATCTGGCATGAGCGCCGGGTAGAGTTGGCGATGGAGCAGAAGCGCTGGTTCGATCTGATCCGTCAGGGCCGTGCTCCGGATGTGATGCAGGCCCTAGGCAAAAACTTTGTCATTGGCAAGCATGAACTCTTCCCGATTCCGCAGAACGAGATCGACCTGAGCAACCGTGCGCTCGAACAGAATCCCAACTGGTAACAAAGCAACGGCAAGCCACGGATGACAGCATCCGGGCTTGCCGCATCCTGCTGCTCATAACTGCCTGACTTTGCAATATCTGCTTATGCATCACGATACATTCCTCAGATCCGCCTTCATTGTTCTCCCGATGCTCACCATTATCCTGGTGATGCCAGGACTCACAGCCTGCGACTCCGGCGATCGGCCGCTGATTGATGTTCCGGATCCGGATCCGCCGTGGCAGCCCGATGCCCGGCAGGAGGCGTTTCTGGACCAGCTTCAGGAAGACACGTTCGGGTTTTTCCGTCAGACAACCGATCCTGAAACCGGATTGGTCCCGGACCGCTACCCCGATCCTCCCTTTGCGAGCATTGCGGCCATTGGCTTCGGGTTGAGTTCCTGGATCATCGGCGCTGAGCGGGGCTATGTCACCCGTGAAGAAGCGGCGGAGATCACGCGCAACACCATCCGGTTCTTCTGGGAAGCCCCTCAGGGTCCCGAACCTGCGGGGAATACCGGCTACATGGGTTTTTTCTATCATTTTCTTGAGATGGACAGCGGTACAAGGTACCGGACAAATGAACTATCGACCGTCGACACGTCGCTCCTGCTGGCAGGCATGCTCACATCACAACAGTATTTTGACCGGGATGACCCTGTGGAGCAGGAAATCAGGGCACTTACCGATTCCATTTATGCCCGGATGGACTGGCAATGGGTGCTTTCAAAGAGCGATCCGCCGCTGATCGGACATGGCTGGTATCCCGAGCGGGATTTTATCCCGCATGACTGGACCGGTTATGATGAGTCGATGATTCTCTACCTGCTTGCGCTGGCCTCACCTGCCTATCCGGTTGATCCGGCGGCATGGGATAAATACACGGAAACCTATATATGGGATGATTACTACGGATACGAACACGTAAACGGCAGTCCCCTTTTCCTGCATCAGTATTCTCACATGTTCGTCGATTTCCGCGGCATCCGGGACATCTACATGCGCGAACGCGGCATCGACTATTTCGAGAACTCACGCCGCGCCACCCTGTCGCAACAACAGTATGCCATCGATAACCCGAATGGGTGGACCGGCTACAATGAATATGTCTGGGGCCTCACTGCCTGCGACGGTCCAGGGTACGCCTCCTTTACAGATGAAGAAGACGGCGGCGAGCGGGAATACTTCGCCTACCGCGCCCGTGGGGCAAGCACGCTGCACGTGGTTGACGACGGCACGATCACGCCTACTGCCACCGGCGGGTCGGTTCCGTTTGCACCACAGCCGACCATTGAAGCCCTTCACCACATGTACCGTGAGTTCGGCGACCACATCTACGGTGAGTATGGCTTCCTGGATTCGTTCAATTTAACCTACCCCCGGGATGCAGAAATGGAGGAAAATATCTGGGTGAATGACCAGTACCTTGGCATCGATCAGGGTCCGATCCTCATTCAGATAGAGAACTACCGCACCGGGTTGATCTGGGAGCTGATGCGTGAAAACGAACATATCAGGCGTGGATTGCGCAGGGCCGGCTTCACCGGAGGCTGGCTTGATGATTAACTTGCCGGTGAACCCTGCAACGGAAAACCATACAACGGTAAACCCTGCAACGGTGAAAACGCATCCAAAAAATTCGCTTGCTGGCTTTTTTAGCTATTGAAACCAAATGAACAATACGGTCCGGCATACCAGCGGACCGGTCAACATAATCCCATTGAAAGATGAAGATGAACAAATTACCATCGACTGTATCTATTGTCATGCTGCTTGCCGTGTTCCTTTTTATGACATCTTGCGACACGGTTGAAAACACGACCTCATCCGATTCGCACGTATCGCGCAGCAGCGACTCACCCGTCAGGTTCACCGAACTGCGGCATCCGGATAAAGTGGATTCGGTGCTGGCGCTGATGACCATGGAAGAGAAGGTCGGGCAGCTCAATCTGCTAAGCAGCGGTTTTGCCGAAACCGGGCCGGTGCTAAGCGAGCAGTACCGCGAAATGATCTTCGAGAGCAAACTGGGCGGAGTATTCAATGCGCATACGGTTGAGCATACCCTGGATCTGCAGCGTATTGCGGTGGAAGAGACAAGGCTGGGCATCC
>SLKA01000033.1 GCA_007134845.1 Balneolales bacterium | reverse complement strand
TTGCTGCAACGATCAGATCGGCTGTGTCTGCTCCGGCAGAAAGTAATACCTTGATGGATGTAGCCTCTCCTTCTATGGTCAGAACATCACAGCTTTCGTTCAGCTTTTTCAATGCAAGTGCGTCATGGTCGAGTACTGTGACGTCATGTTTTTCTTCAGATAGCAGCTTGCTAAGGTGAAATCCAATTTCGCCGGATCCGATTATTACGATTTTCAATACAGAGTTCTTAAATTTGGTAAAGGATTGAATGGAATAATCAAGTATCTATGATACATTCCGGGGCGGCTCAAAATTAATAAAATCCCGGTTCATTCACTACTTAATGATGTAAATGTCATGATTCATATCGTATCGTTTATTACATAAATATTCATTAGCCATTCACAACATATGCTGTTACTAAGACAACTGATATGAAATTTCTTGCATCAGAACTGAACTATTTTTTTCAGAAAAAATCAACACGAATCAATCTTAAGCGTCTGATCATTTTTGCTGCTTTTCTGCTGGCAATTATTTTGCTATTCACGGTGATTTTTCATGTTATTAGCATTTATGAGGGGGAAAACCACAGCTGGATTACCGGGTTATACTGGACACTGGTGACCATGTCCACGCTGGGGTTTGGTGACATCGTATTTCATTCCGATATTGGCCGGCTGTTTTCTGTGATCGTTCTGGTGACCGGTGTCGTTTTTCTCCTTGTGATGCTGCCGTTCACCTTCATCCAGTTTTTCTATGCACCCTGGCTGGAAGCCCAGGCGCAGGCCCGAGCACCCCGAAAACTGCCGTCAGACACGCGCAATCACGTTCTCATTACAAAATTCAACAGTGTTGCCATATCACTGATCGATATATTGAAAACCTTCAGGTATCAATACTGGCTGGTGATTCCTGACCTCAGCGAAGCGCTTGAAATCAGCGATTTGGGATATGAAGTGGTGCATGGCAATGTGGATGATCCCGATACCTGGAGGCGATTGCAGGTCGAGCATGCCGCCATAGTGGTAGCCAATGACAATGAGCGGGTCAATACCAACGTGGTTTTTACCATCAGGGAGCTGAGTGAACTGGTACCGGTTGTTTCATTCACCAATGTTGATGAGGCCGTCGATATCTTGAAGCTGGCTGGCAGCAATTTGGTGCTGAATCTTGCAGAAATGATGGGTCAGTCGCTCGTACGCCGCGTCGTCAGCGGGAGTGCAAGGGTGCATGTGATCGGGAGATTTCAGGAACTTGTGATTGCCGAGGCTCCTGCTATGGAGACTCCGCTGGTGGGAAAGACACTTAAGAAGTCGAGACTCCGTGAGCTTACCGGTGTGAACATCGTCGGTATCTGGGAGCGTGGAGAATACCGGATAGCAAATTCCGATTCGCTCATCAAGGAGAACAGCATCCTGGTGGTGGTAGGCACCGTTGCCAACCTTCGAAAATATGATGAGCTAATGGGTATTTATCATGCCAGTGATGCACCTGTCGTGGTACTCGGCGGTGGCCGTGTCGGCGAGGTGGTGGCACGGTCGCTTAAGGAGCGGCAGATACCCTTCAAGATCGTCGACCGGGGTAAATATCTTCAGGCATTTCAGGACCAACTGATTACCGGAGATGCTGCCGATTTTAACATCCTGAAAAAGGCGGGTATCGATGCTGCGCATACGGTGATCATCACTCCGAACCAGGATGACACCAATATCTACCTGACGCTCTATTGCCGGCGTTTGCGACCGGATATGCAGATTATTTCGCGCGCAACCCTCGACCGGAATCTGCATACCCTGCGACGGGCCGGCGCGGATTTCAGCCTGTCATATTCCACCATGGGTTCCAACGCCATTTTCAATTACCTGCAGAGCGGGGAGATGGTATTACTTGCCGAAGGACTGAACATCTTCAAGGTGGAAATGCCGGAAAAACTGTGCGGGAAAAAGATCAGTGACCTGGATTTCCGCGACCGGACCGGATGCACTATCGTTGGAGTTGAAAAAAACGGGGAGGTGATTTTGCAGCCTGACCCGGAATTCATGCTCTCCAAAGTTCAAAAAATTATACTCATCGGCACACTGGAATCTGAAAAGAAATTCTGGAAACTGTACAATTCCGGACAGCCAACGGAGGGCCGGAGAAAGTTTTTCACAGAGCGAATGCAGAAAGCGATGAAGCGGTCTGGCTTTATGTCTAAAGGGTAATCCGTTTTCAAAAAAGGGGGCATATCAGAAAGTAAGGCCTGTCACCGCAACCCGGGCAAGGGTAGAGCGACAGGCCTTTGCCGTTCCCGGTGTTGATCATGCTATGATTGCGGAACCCAGGAGACGCACCATCCTGCGGGATGTACCGGTCCGGCAAAAAGGGTGCACCCGCCGCACTGTGGTCCGTGCTGGTCATCTATCCAGTATTCACAGTTATCACACCTTTCGTCGGGATTTGGGGTTTCAGATACGTATTGCAGCGTTTCACGAAGCTGGATATCGCTGTCGCTGAGACCTGACAGATCGGCACAGGGGTCTGCCGGGGCTTCTTCGCCGTTGCCGCATCCTTTTAAGATCACACCGGCACCGGCGCCGGCAAGGCCAAGCATGGAGAGTTTTCCTAGAAAAACCTTTCTGCTGATTGAATTATCTTTGCTCATGATTGATGATGTTTTGTGGTTATGGGACACATGGTGTATGTATGAATTACAGCATAACACCTGCAAGCAACAACACTAAACTAATGATTAAAAGAATTAATCGAAAACGGGTTGAGAAAAAGACCGGCCTGATCCAGAATCCGAAACCCCAACGATATTTTGTCAGCCATTCATAGTAGTGTGAACGCTGCAATGCCCCCAGGGCAATGGTCACATGGCCGTGGATGATCGTCATCGTAAATGGAAAGGCAAAACAGAACGTTCCAACATGGAGCCAAAATTCCGGCAAATCGAACCACAAGCCGATTACGGCATAGGGCCAGGCAAACAGAATGAAAAGCGGGGGGATCAGAAGAAGGTTGATCCAGCTGATCCTTCTGAAATTCTGCTCGCTTAATTCCTTTTGGCTTGCCATGCGGATTCGATCAACGATTTTTCAATGATTTTTCAATCTTCATCGCCATATCAGAGTTGGGACGCCTCTTCCAGAGCCCGGATCCGTGCATCTTCAAATTCATCCCCGGGAGTCCATTGGCGCATTTCGTCTGCATTGGCAATGCGGAGAGCAACCCGGTAGATCAGCTTGAGATCCTCGACGGCACCGGAAAGATCCCACCAGTCATGGATGCGGTCGTGTACCGTGTGATAGATCTTAGAACGATATTCGGCTACCTGCTCCGTGTAGTTGTCAGGTTTATCCGCATATTCGGTACCCGGATTGGGATACAGAGCCGGGATGCCAACCCTTGCAAACGAAAAGTGATCAGACCGGTAGTAGATGCCCTGTTCCGGACGAGGATCGGGCTTTACGATGCGCCCCAGGTTTTCAGCCTCCTCGGCAAGAATATCATCGATGTTGGAGCGGCCGTAGCCAATGGCTACAAAGTCTTTGGTTTCCCCGAAGATGTTCGTGGCATCAAGGTTGATGTTGGCTGATATTTTTCCGGCATGGATCGGCGGGTTTTCTGCGAAGTACCTGGAGCCCAGCAGGCCGGATTCCTCGGCCGTAACGGTTACAAAATAGAGAGTGCGGCGGATATCTTCCGGTTCCATCTGGTAGAGCCGGGCCAGGTTCAGCAACAGGCTCACACCGCTGGCATTGTCCCAGGCGCCGTTGAAAATGGAATCGCCCTCGACAGGGGTGCCGATTCCGAGATGGTCATGGTGCGCCGAGAAAACCACGGCTTCATCTGCCAGCTCGGGATCCGATCCCGGGATCTTGCCGACAACATTCTGGCCGTCGATGGAACGATACACGGCGTCCATGGATGCATTGATACGCACGCCTGTGAGAGGTATCGGCTCAAAATATGGACTTTCCGCAGCTTCGAGCATATCATCAAAATTGAGGCCGGCCATCTCGAACAGCTGACGGCTGCGGTCGTGGGTGAGCCATCCGCTGAATTCGGTATTGTGTTCCTCATCATCAAATACAAAGAATCGCTCGCGGCTCCAGCTGTTGCGCACCACATCCCAGCCGTATCCTGCCGTCTCATCCGTATGGATGATAAGCGCACCCAACGCACCTTTTTCGATGGCCTGCTCAAACTTGTATGTCCAGCGTCCGTAGTAAAGCCGGTTGCCGCCGTCAAAGCGATCTTCATAGGTGACAGGGTTGTAGTTCTTGAAAACCAAAACGTTCCCGGATACATCCACGCCTTTGAAATCGTCCCAATCCTCTTCCGGCGCTTCGATGCCGTAGCCGACGTAGATCAACTCGGCATTTTGTACATCGATCGATTCCTGGACGTGTGCTGGCCATGCCATGGCATCATCCTGATAGGCAAGATGGAGCTCGTCACTACCGGACTGCAGCGAAACTCTGACGTTATGGGTAACCTGACCCATTAGGGGTACAGCCTGTGTATAGGACCCATCGGGCATGCCCGGTTCAACGCCAAGCGCCTCGAACTGGCCGGTGATGTACGCCACCGTCATTTCTTCATACACCGTACCGGGGGTGCGCCCGCCGAATTCGTCAGAGGCAATGACTTCCACGTGCTCCAGAATATGCTCTTCACTGATTGGTCCGGGAAGAACGCCACAGTCGTGTGTTGGTCCGCAGGCATATGCCGTAAAAAGCAGGAGTGTGGTGAATATTGTACTATGTATATTTTTCATAAGTATATGATGATGTATGTTTTAATTTGTTGTATATAGAATAATTATATTGAATGGGCTAAGTATGAGCCGGGCAGGTCCGCCAACATCGCAATGCCAATGGTTGCTGTCAGATCCGGCTTGCAATGAGCATTTCGATATCACGGAAGGGCATATCGAACAGCTGGGACAGGGATTTTTTCGTGAGCTGGTTTTTGTAGACATAGGTTCCGTTACGCAGGCTTACATTGGTCCAGAGTGCTTCCCGCAGTCCGCCCGCATCACCGATATCAAGCAGGAACGGGACAAGCAGGTTGTTCAGGGCGATTGTGGCGGTGCGAGCGGCATTGGATGGTATGTTGGGCACGCAGTAGTGCACCACGCCGTTTTCGACGTAAACCGGGTCGGAATGGGTTGTGGAACGGCTGGTCTCAATGCATCCGCCCTGGTCGATGACGGCATCAACGATGACGCTGCCGTCTTTCATGGTCTCAACCATCGATCGGGTTACCCAGCAGGGCGAGCGGTGACCTTCCACCATGGCAGCTCCGATAACCACATCGGCCGCCTTCATGGCCGAAGAGATGAACTGATGCGTAGCCATGGCGGTGATAATCCGGCGGTCGAGGGAGTTTTCCAGATGCCGAAGCTGTGCCAGGTCGGTGTCCATGACAAAGACTTGGGCACCGTAGCCGAGTGCGGTACGGGCGGCATATTCCGCTATAATGCCGGCACCGAGAATGACAACAGTTGCAGGTGGAACACCCGAAATGCCCCCGAGCAGGATGCCCTGACCCTGCTGATTGTTCTCAAGGTAGTGCGAGGCTATTTGAACCGACATGGACCCGGTAATCTCATGCATCATCCGTACAATGGGAAAGCTGTTGTCGGGTGATTTTATAAACTCGAAACCGATGCCGGTGATATTCTTTCGAATAAGCTCTTTGAGATAGCCTTCCGTGGTGTTGCCGAGGTGCAGCGCCGAAATGATGGTCTGGTCCGGTTGCAGCAGCTCGTGCTCACTTTCTTCAGGCGGAGCCACTTTCATAATGATCTCGGATTTTTTATAGAGCTCTTCGGTGGACCATACGACTGTGGCGCCGGCTTCCGAATACTCGAGGTCCGGAAACCGGGCATCCTCTCCAGCTCCAGCCTCTATGGTGACCTCATGACCGTTGGCAACCAGGTCGGAAACTCCGCCGGGAGTGACAGCCAGGCGACGCTCATCACTGGATCGTTCCTTCGGCAACCCTATCTTCATGCTGACGCGGGAACCGCTGTACTCCTCAGTCTTTTCCAGTGTCTTCAACCCGAACTGGTGCGCCACCTGATAGGGGTTCATTATTTCCATGTACCGACGAATTCGTGGAGGGATCAAACTTGCAAATTATAAAAAAAAATGATGAATTGGGTGCCTTTTAAAAATTAAGGCGTACCTTTGAGCAGATTCACCCATAACCCATGCAGACATGTATCTGAAACCCAAAAAATCGCTCGGTCAGCATTTTCTGAAAGACCGCAATATCGCCGGTAAAATTGTCAATAGCGTGGAGGCCGGCGAGAACGACCGGGTCGTGGAAATTGGTCCGGGAACAGGTGCGCTAACCGTACCGCTGTCTCAAAAATTTCCGGATCTGCATGTTTTTGAGGTGGATTCCAGATCGATTGAGGTTATTGGTCAGACGTGCCCGGGCGTCGTTGTCCATCCGGTCAGTTTTCTGGATGCTGACCTCGCCTCGCTCAGGGAGGGGGTCTCCGGAAACCTAGTGATCGTGGGTAATTTGCCCTATTACATCACAAGCCCCATACTTTTTCGGATTCTGGATCAGGGGATGCTTTTCTCTCAGGCCGTGTTCATGATTCAGAAAGAGGTGGCCAGCCGGCTGGTGGCACGTCCACGAACCAAGGAGTACGGGATTCTAAGCGTGCAGGCCCAGGTACTTGGAAGGATGAAGCTGCTATTTTCGGTTTCACGCCATGTTTTTCAGCCACCACCGAAGGTGGAGAGCGCTGTGATTTCCTATCGCCCGGGAAATGAGAGCTATCCTCAGTCTGTCGGGGATCTGCCGGTTTCGCTGGAGCAATTCAAGAGGGTGGTGAGGACAGCTTTTCAGCAACGGCGCAAGAAACTCTCGAATGCATTGAAACCGCTGTTTGGCGATGAGTTTCCGGACCGGTTTGATGCAGGGAGGAGGGCCGAAGAGCTGGAGCCCGGGGAATTTGTGGAGCTGGCCGCATGGTTTGAAACCCTGCACGGTTGACAGGTGAACGCTTATAACTCGCGTGATGTTCGAAGTGGTATTAGCATTCTATATGGCCAGAGTGCTAAAATGTAAAAAATGCCCCTTGCGCAGTTACATTGCATTTCTTATTATTAGCACGAACAAAAATTGGCACTCGCAAGCATGGAGTGCCAAAAAATCAATCATCACCAATTAAACAAATTACAATTATGGCAAGTATAAAACCTCTTAGCGACAGAGTATTGGTTCGCCCGGATTCCGCTGAGGAAAAAACCAGCTCCGGGATCATTATCCCTGATTCGGCAAAGGAAAAACCCCAACGCGGAACCGTGGTTGCGGTTGGAGAAGGGAAATACGAAGACGGGAAGAAAATTGGCATGTCCCTGAAGAAAGGTGACAAGGTGCTCTACGGCAAGTATTCCGGAACCGAGATCGAGATTGACGGCGAAGAGCTGATGATCATGCGCGAAGCCGATATTCTCGGAATACTTTCCTGACAATTTTTCATTCGAACCTATTAATCTTTAAATAGTAAACTGACCTATGTCAAAATTAATTCATTATAATGTCGAAGCTCGTGACGGCCTCAAGAAAGGGGTCGACAAACTGGCAAATGCCGTAAAAGTGACCCTGGGTCCCCGCGGACGAAATGTAGTTCTTGAAAAATCTTTTGGTGCACCAACGGTAACCAAGGATGGTGTGACCGTTGCCAAAGAGATTGAACTCGAGGACAAAGTAGAGAATCTGGGTGCACAGATGGTGCGCGAAGTGGCTTCCAAGACCAGCGACAATGCTGGTGACGGAACTACAACAGCAACTGTACTGGCTCAGTCCATAATTCAGACCGGACTCAAAAACGTAACGGCTGGCGCCAACCCCATGGATTTGAAGCGCGGTATTGACAAGGCTGTTGAAGCAGTCGTTGCCGAGCTCAAGAAAATCAGCCGTGATATCAGTGACCGCAGCGAAATCGCTCAAATTGGTACCATTTCAGCCAATAGCGACGAATTCATCGGCAATCTGATCGCCGATGCCATGGAAAAAGTGGGCAAGGATGGTGTTATCACTGTGGAAGAGGCAAAGGGTACCGATACGTATCTGGAGACGGTAGAAGGTATGCAGTTCGATCGCGGTTATCTGTCACCCTACTTCGTGACCAATTCCGAGAAAATGACCACCGAGCTGGAAGAACCCTTCATACTGATTTTCGACAAGAAGATTTCCAGTATGAAGGATCTGCTTCCGGTGCTTGAGAAAGTGATCCAGACCGGCAAACCTTTGCTCATCATCTCTGAAGATGTGGAAGGCGAAGCACTGGCAACACTTGTGGTCAACAAGCTTCGCGGCACGCTGAAAATCGCTGCTGTCAAAGCACCCGGCTTCGGTGACCGCCGCAAAGCCATGCTTGAGGACATCGCCATTCTTACCGGTGGTACAGTTATCTCCGAAGAGCGTGGATACAAGCTGGAGAATGCCACACTTGACTTTCTTGGTCAGTGTGCCCGCGTTACCATCGACAAGGATACCACCACCATTGTTGACGGAAAAGGCAAGGAAGATGATATCAAGGCCCGCATCAATCAGATCAAGGCGCAGGTCGAAGACACCACTTCCGACTATGATCGTGAGAAGCTTCAGGAGCGTCTGGCCAAACTGAGCGGCGGAGTTGCAGTTCTTTATATTGGCGCGGCTTCCGAAGTGGAAATGAAGGAGAAAAAAGCAAGGGTGGAAGATGCGCTTCACGCTACCCGTGCGGCGGTGGAAGAAGGCATCGTGGCCGGCGGCGGTGTGGCTCTGTTGCGCTGCGCACATGTGCTTGATAAGCTGAAAGGAGAGAATCCGGATCAAAAAGTCGGATTTGACATTGTGCGCAAAGCCCTGGAGTCACCGCTCCGAATCATCGCCAGCAATGCCGGCGCAGAGGGATCCATTGTCGTTCAGAAGGTGAAAGAAGGAAAAGATGCCTTTGGATACAATGCCCGCACCGAGGTTTACGAAGATCTGACCAAGGCCGGTGTTATTGATCCGACCAAGGTTACCCGTACCGCTCTTGAGAATGCAGCATCTGTTGCAGGTTTGATGCTGACTACCGAAGCCGTTGTCTTTGAAAAGCCTTCGAAGGGTGATGACAAAGGCGGAGCCGGTGCCCCTGATATGGGCGGCATGGGCGGCATGGGCGGTGGCATGGGCTTCTAAGTCCAACGCCGGGTCCAACGGCCTGAATTATCCGGGCTCAGCCCGTCTTGGCTCAGCCCGTCTTTCAGCTTCGTCTGAAAACAGTTCTATAAAACCCGATATTCCGGATCAGTACCCGGGGTGTCGGGTTTTTTATTGGCCGCTATTTTGTCAGTTACTCGCCAGGCTTAACGCACCCGGTTTTTACGTGACCCGTCTGTGTGTTGCTATCCGGGCCGGCACAATTTCCAACATAAATCACTTCTCCGGCTGCTTACTGCTTAAGCTTTTTCTCGATCTTTTCGTCAAGAAGGGCAGGATTCTCGGTCATTTCGTCCCTAGGCTCTGACACCAGATACCAGGCAACGGCAGAAATGGCCACGGTTACCGAGCAGATGACCAGCAGAATCGTTTTGTTGTCCACCGCCTGTACGATATCGCCCACGGCAAAGCTGGACACCAGCTGTGGCAGCACCACCGACAGGTTGAACAGCCCCATATAGAGCCCCATCTGATTCTGCGCGATTTTTTGCGACATGATCGCAAAAGGGAGGCTGATAATCGAGGCCCATCCGATGCCGGCCACCATCATAAGAAGATACAGTACATAGGGAGAGTCGCCGAGAAATACAATGAGGGCGTAGCCGATGGCCATAATGACAAGGGCCGTTGCATGAGTGCGCACCCGGCCGAATTTGTTGGCGAGGGGCTCGAGTGCCAGCACCGGGATAATCGCGGCCACCAGGTTCAGTGAGAAAAAGCTCCAGTTCACTACCGTGCCGACCCCTTCGTTGGTCAGTTCCGGCATCCGGTGGGAGACAAACGCGAAAAAGTAGATGAACATGCTCTGCACCCCGATCCAGGAAAAGGAGTGGGCGGCCAGCACCTTCTGGAAACCGATCTTGCCGGCCTCTTCTTTTGATTTTCCCTCCTCGGATTTCATCAGGGTCTCACCGATCAGGTAAATGGTTACGATTAATGCAAATATCTCGAAATAGTAGCCGGGAAACTCGAAACCACTGAGGCGTTTTACGATGGCATAGATTCCGTACAGAAGGAAACCCCACAAGGGACGGATACTGATGAGGATCCGGCCGATCGACGCGTCTTTTACACTTTGAGGCACGTCATCCTGTCCGGCAAGCTCTTTTGCGATCGCTTCTTCATCCTCCCCGTATCGGCCCAGATAGCGGGGCTCTTTCACAAAGAAAGGGGGGATAACCGAGAAGAAAAAGACGAGGATGACACCAAAATAGAGCAGCGCAATATTTCCGAATATTGCTCCGATGGCATAGGAAAGCACCCCGAAGGTGCCCGACACTGTCTGCATCCAGGTGTAGCCCTTGGTCCGCTCGCGTCCCTCGGGTGTCACATCCGCGATGATGGATCTTGTGGGATTGAAGGACACGTTGATCGACAGATCCAGCACCATCGAGACGAGGATGGCGATGCCCAGGATGGCATCCAGCCCCAAACCTGCCTGAATGACTCCGATGTTGGGCAGCGCAAGGATCATAAGGGAGGCGAGCACCCCGCCGATCACGATAAAAACCCGGCGACGGCCGTTCCAGACCCAGACATTGTCGCTGATAATGCCGATGATCACCTGTCCGATAATGCCGGCAATGGGACCCGTAGCCCAGACCAGTCCAATATCGGTAATTTCAAGCCCGTACTGATAGGTCAGCAGCCAGCTCAATGCCGCGATCTGAACCGAAAGGGCAAAACCCATGGCGGTGGCGGGAAGCGCAAGCAGGGCATAAAACCGGTTGTTCAGGTGTTTTTGGATATCCAGCATAGGGAACCGTATTGACTTGGGATGAAAGGGATGATGACCACGCCCGGCCGATCCGGCGGATCCGGCTGTCCTGCTGCTTCTCTTCTCCGGCGGATGTTACAGGTGTTGCGCTTGCATGCTTCCAATGCCGGATGTAAAAGGTTCTGATAAAAATACGACCTGTAATTGAATGCACAAAACGCAATAATTACCTGATATCGACCTCCTGTGTTAGGCAAGCAAACAATTTTTTGTATCTTGACTTATTATTTTTTATCGGCAACCGGAGCTAAATATTTCTGAAATGATCTCGTTACTTGCAATTCTTTTGATGCTGAATTTTTCCCCGGGTAGTGAATCAACATCACCTCTGCAGGATACCATGCTGCAAACGACGCAGAATGCCCATGACAATGACGACAAGTGGGAAGTGGAAGGACATCAGTGGATTGATTGGCCCACCCGGGACATCCGCTTTGATACCGACGAAGGAACATGGATGAACCTGGATGTGAGTCCGGATGGACAATATGTTGTTTTTGACCTGCTTGGTGACATATACCGGATTTCTATTGCAGGTGGTGAAGCGGAGCTGTTGTCCGGTGGCCCCGCATTCGACATGCAGCCGCGCTACAGCCCGGATGGCAAGACCATAGCGTTTACGAGTGATCGTGGAGGAGGGGATAATATCTGGCTGATGGATGCCGACGGCTCCAACCGGCGCGCTGTCACCAATGAAACATTCCGGTTGCTCAGCTCACCGGCATGGACTCCGGACGGGCAATATCTGGTCACCAGAAAACATTTTACCGGAACCCGGTCGCTGGGTGCCGGAGAGATCTGGATGTATCATGTGCAGGGCGGAACCGGATTGCAGCTCACAGAAAAGGAGACCTGGACCTCCGATCAGAATGAACCGGCGGTTTCCTCAGACGGCAGGTGGGTTTATTACAGCTTTTCGGGCCCGTTTGATTACAACAAAGATGTACATGAGGGGATTTTTCAAATCAACCGTTTCGACCGTCAGACCGGACGCGTGGAGCCGGTGACCCGGGCAACCGGAGGAGGTGTGCGTCCGACACCATCCCCGAATGGCAGCAAACTGGCCTTTGTCCGCCGCATTGGAACGCGATCCGCACTGATGATTCGTGAAATCGAAACCGGACGTGAAAGGGTATTGTTTGACGGCCTTGACCTTGATCAACAGGAAACATGGGCTATTCACGGACTGTACCCTGCTTTCGCCTGGACGCCAGATAACCTGTATATTGTAATCAGCTTTGACGGAAAGCTCCACCGTATTGCTTTGGAGGATGGATCGGTGACCGGTATTCATTTCAACGCCACGGTGAGCAAGCAGATCGCCGATGCCGTTTTGTTTGATTTTCCTGTGGAGGATGAGAGATTTCATGCCAGGGTGATTCGCTGGCCGGTGCTGACTCCGGACAAGGAGCACCTGATTTTCCAGGCTGCCGGTTATCTCTACCGGATGGCTTTGCCTGACGGTCAGCCTGAACGGCTTACCGAAACGCGTGAACATCTTGAGTATGCTCCTTCGGTATCGCGTGACGGGCGCCATGTCGTCTATGCGACCTGGGATGACAGACAGGGCGGACACATCTGGAAAGTGCGGATCGGCCGCAGGGGAGATGTGCGTCAGATCACTTCAAAACCTGATCAGTATGCGAATCCGGTGGTATCACCTGACGGTCGCAAGGTCGCCTATCTGCAGGGAAGCGGTATTGTGAACCGCGGCAAGAATATGAGTTCGGAATTTTTTCTTAATATCAAAGTGAAGGACCTGGAATCCGGTGAGGTCACTCATGTCACCGAGACGGCAAACCGCGGATCGAACCGGAGAATGCCGCGTATTCAGTGGGGATTTGACGGATTAAGGCTGTTTTATTTTGAATCGGTGGACGGTCAAACCAAGCTTTCGAGCATCAAAACGGACGGAACGGATTACATGCATCATGTGATCAGTGAAACTGCCGAGGAGCTTGTATTATCACCTGACTTCCGGTTTATTGCTTTCAAGGACCTGCATAATATTTATGTCGCTCCTATACCGCGTGCAGGCGGCGATGCACTTGAAATTGACGCCGGAAGTACGTCCCTTCCCACGCGCAAACTGACACGTTATGGCGGCGACTGGATCAGCTGGTCGGCTGATGCGCGCCACCTGGTTTTTGCTCTTGGCAATGTCGTGTACATGCAGGAGGTCAGACCGCTTTTCCGGATGAACGAAACCATGGAAGAGCAGCCGGAAGATCGGAGAGACTGGAAAATTGGTAATGCGACTTACAATCCGAAGGTAATTGATGTAAAATTGGAGCTTGAGGCTGCAAAACCCAAAGGGGTGACCGTGTACAGCAATGCGCGCATCATCACCATGAACAACGATGAGGTGATTGAAAACGGTTCGATTGTAGTCCGCGACAACAGGATTGTGGAGGTGGGATCGGTAGAGGAGGTTCGTATTCCCGACGGTGCCCGTGTTTTTGATGTTTTCGGCAAGACGATCATGCCGGGTATTGTGGATGTGCATGCGCACATGGGCTACTCCACACTGGATATCACCCCGAATCGTTTGTGGGAATATGAGGCGAATCTGGCTTATGGCGTAACCACTACGTTTGATCCCTCTGCCAGCACACAGTCGGTGTTTGCACTGTCCGAGCAGGTGAAAGCGGGACGGATGATCGGACCAAGGATCTATTCCACGGGCTTTATCCTGTATGGTGCAGAGAATCCGAACAAAGCCGAAATCGAAAGTCTCGATGATGCCCGCTATCATCTGTTGCGGCGCAAGGCGGTGGGTGCGACAGGGGTAAAGAGTTACAATCAGCCGCGCCGTGACCAGCGGCAATGGGTTCTTGAGGCGGCGCGGGAAATTGGTCTGAATGTCTATCCCGAAGGCGGATCCATGCTTCAGCACAATATTACGATGATCATCGACGGACATACGGGCATCGAGCATGCCATTCCTGTGGCGCCTCTGCGCAACGACATGCTGGCGCTGCTTGGGGTTTCCAACGTGGGCTATACGCCGACGCTGGTAGTTGGATACGGTGGCATCTGGGGCGAGAATTACTGGTATCAGAAATACGATGTGTTTGAGGATCTTCGCCTGCTGAAATTTGTGCCGCGACATGTAGTCGATGCACGGGCACGGCGCAGGCTCATGGTGCCGGATGAGGAGTTCCACCATTTTGAACTGGCCCGGTCAGCACGGCAGGTGGTTCGGGCCGGCGGACGCGTGCAGCTGGGAGCGCATGGTCAGCTGCAGGGACTGGGAGCGCATTGGGAGCTGTGGATGTTCGTCCAGGGCGGCATGACCGAGTTGGAGGCCATCCGCGCGGCCACCATCCACGGAGCCGATTACCTGGGCTTTGGCAATGACCTTGGAACCATCGAATCCGGCAAACTGGCCGATTTCGTGGTTCTGAATATGAATCCGCTGGATGACATCCGCAACTCGGAAAGCGTGTTTATGGTGGTCAAGAACGGCCGGGCCTGGGACAGTGATCTGAATGAACTGTACCCGGCGGAGCGTGAGCGCCGTCCGCCCCGGTTTCAACGCTAATTTTTTTCAGCGCTAATTTCAGTGCTATTTTTATCGTATCAGAAACGAACGAAATGATTTCCGCTTCGTAATTCCAATTAGCTCAGTCCGTTGCGCCTGATCGTTTCTCCGACAGCACCCAGTTCACGTACAGGAATTCCAGCGCGGCGGCTTCGTATCCTTTCCACCGGCAGATCATCTCCTGGAATTCGGCCTCGCTGCAGCGGTCCGGATCGCCCCCGTAGGAGAGGATGATCCAACGGCGCACGGCCTTTTCGCGTCCGCGTTCGACATGGCTGGCAAACCACCCGTCGGTCCGGTTGCGGAACAGGATCAGGTCCTGCGCGGTGGTCGGACCGATGCCGCGTACCGACACCAGCAGTTCGTAGAGCTCCTTCGGAGGCAGCGACTCAATCCCATCCAGTGTATCGCTCTGGCCACCCACTGCTCCGATATGGGAAGATGCGTCCGCATTCACGCCGTCAGCAGGATCGTCTGTTTTCGTCCTTGTGCCGGCATCGTGCGCTATAGCCGCGACAGCAGCCTCCGCCAATTGCCCGTGCAGCAGTTCATCCGCCAGGCCGACCAGGTATTCACCCTTGCGCAGCGACAGGCCGTACCGCTTCATCGTCACCGGATCTGCACTGACCAGCCGCTCCGGTCGTGGCCAGGCCGGCACCATCCCCCCGTCCAATTCGAGCCGGGTCCCGTAGGCGCTGCGAACTTCATAGACCATCTTGCGCGCCGTCGGTTTGTGCTTTATCTGCGTCTGGATAATGCGGTTGACCGCATCCTCAAAGAAATGGGCCCGGCTGAGCCGCTTGAGTCCGTACAACTCGGGAAACAGAGGAGCAAGCACAGGATCATCGGCTGCCTGATCATAAAAAGGCGCGAGATCCAGGTCGACGCCCAGGATCCGGCGCACCACTGAATCGGCCTGAGCCTGCTCGGATTCCGTAAGTGACTCATGCGATCTGACCGTAAATTCAGGCGCAACCACATCACCATTGAAATAGATAGTTACCAAAACGTCACGTTTTCGCAATGGAATCGGCCGGGTGAAGCCGCGGTCGAAAATATCCTCCGGATCATGCTCATGGTCAAAGTATGAACCGACATCCAGGCACAAATAAAAATCGTGCGGCGGACGGGACGATATGTTCCAGATATGCTGCGCCATCAAATTGAAAATCAATTAAAAAATTTCAACTGAAAATTGAAAGACTCACCTTAACAGTAAGGGCTTTCCTGAAAGTGAAGGGGTCACCCGAAAATAACCGCCATGATGCGAAATACAAGCCAGATGTAAAATGCGCCGAGCACCGAGACGAAGAGATTGGGTTTGAAGGAGATATAGCGGTAGCGAACCATGAGCGGCAGCACCAGGAATTCCAGCGCAATGATGAAACCCAGCAGGTAGAAAAGCCGCGACGTGAAAAAATAGTTGAAGAACCAGAATACAATTGCCGATATCAGATTGAAAAAGCCCATTGCCGTGGTGAAAACTTCACTGAAAAGGCGTCCAAGGGGTTCGCCGGAGAGCAGCATTTGCAACAGGATGTTCAATATGAACAGCAGGATGAAGACCGTGACGGTCAGCGAAGTTCTGGTATCTTTTGCCATGAATGTAAACTGATATTGTTCAGATTTCCTGTGAATGGTGATGGTGGATCCATCATTTTGTTTGGCCGGTATGGATCGGTATCATAAATTGCATGGAACACATGCATGTACCGGCATGTTCCTGCTCCGGGAAGATACACACGAAATCACTATAAAAAGAATCAGGATGGGTTATGAACAAGCGAGCTGTAAAAATAACCAAGGCATCCGGAGAGAAGGTTCCGTTTTCTGAGGGCAAGCTGCGCCATTCGCTGCAGCGGTCCGGCGCGACCGAATCGCAGATCGACTTTGTCGTCGATGAGGTGAATGACCTGCTTTATGAAGGCATACCCACGGGCAAGATCTACCGCAAGGCGTATGAGATGCTGCGAAAACGCTCCCGCTCCAAGGCGGCCCGCTACAAACTCAAGAAGGCGATCATGGAGCTCGGTCCCTCGGGGTATCCGTTCGAGCGGTTTGTGGGCGCCATTCTGGAACAGCAGGGGTTCCGGTCTGAAGTGGGGGTGGTCGTGGCCGGAAAGTGCGTAACGCATGAAATCGATGTCATGGCATCAAAGAACAGCAAGCTGATCTTGGTCGAATGCAAATTCCATAACCGTCCGGGAGTGAAATGTGATGTCAAAGTGCCCTTGTATATCCATTCGCGCTTCCGGGATGTGGTGATGTCGTGTAATTCCAATGAGGGTCGGAACGAAGCTGCCGGCAACATACGCGTTTCTGGCATGCGCGTATCTGACGCGCGCCCTTCTGATAAGAGAAATATGGGCGTGAGAATTTTGGGCAGTGACGATTTTAGTGAATATGAAGGTTGGATTGTCACCAATACCCGGTTTACCGACGATGCCATCAGCTATGGTACGTGCTCCGGCCTGGTAATGCTGGGATGGGACTATCCGGATAAAAGCAGCCTGAAGCACCGAATCGGACTTGCGGGTCTGCATCCGGTCACCTGCCTGAGCAGCCTGAATCGCAAGGAAAAGGAGTTTCTGCTGGAAAAAGGGATTGTTTTGTGTCGCACCGTGCCCGCGGAGATAGAATTGCTCCGGGAGCTCGGACTGTCCGATGCACGCATCGCAAAAGTGGAGCGCGAATGCGATGAGCTGGTGCACGAACTGGATGTGCCCAAAGATTAGCACGGGAGATACGGGTCACGACCCTCGACCCACGCCCCGGTGTTTTTTAAACGGACTTCAAATCCTTTCCCGCCGCGAATCCCCGGAATGGCACACTTATTTTTTGCTGATGATCCGCGAGCTCATCAGCCGGTGATCTTCCGAGAATAGCATCCGGTAGGCGAGCAGCACCACCCCGAGTGTAGCCAGCGCTGTGCACGCGGCGACCATGAACATGATCACCATCTGGTAGCGCACCGCATCCAGGGGAGCGGCGCCTGCAAGGATCTGTCCTGTCATCATCCCCGGCAGACTCACGATGCCCATGATCATCATGGCGTTCACGGTCGGAATCATTCCCGTGCGCAGCGCCTGGCGGATCTCATCGTGGGCCGCCTCCCACCGGCTGGCCCCGTGCGAAAGCATCGTCTCGATCCAGTTGCGATTGCGCACGCATCCCTCCATCATCCGGTCAAGTCCTAGTGAAATGCCGGTGAGCGCATTGCCGAGCACCATTCCGAGCAGCGGAATCAGGTACTGCGGATCAAACCACGGGTCCACCTGTAGAATGCCCGTGATGGCCGCGCCGGTGACCAGAAACGCACTTGCACTGATGGTCACCAGGCTGTTCCAGTAGACGCCCGGAAACCGGCGGCTCGTGCGCTGTACCGCCGCTATGCCCGCAAGCGTGGCCATAATCAGCGCCATCATCACAATAATAAGCGGCTGTTTCGTCTGGAACACCCACTCCAGCACCAGTCCGACCAGCGCCAGCTGCACGGTCATCCGCACCGCGCCCACAAGCAGGTCCCGGCCGAGACCCAGCCTCAGCAGCACCGAAAGTCCGATATTGATGATCAGCAGCAACGCCGCGAGGGCGAGCTGAAGGTTGCTGATGACGATATAGGTTGTATTTTCCACGGCGGTCGGGTACCTTGTGTTGCGCTTGCCAGGTAAAAATTATTTCTGTTGGATGGGGTTGGTTGCCGGAAACGTCATGGGTTATTCGAATCAACCGGTGAAGTGATCACCCAATGTTTTCCCGTGACGGAAACCGGTGTCAGGGTGATCGATTTGTTTGTCATGCGGTCAAGCTGCCTGGTGTCGTGGCTGGTCCAGAGGAAGCAGCGGGAGGGATCGTCATCCATCCACACATCAACCAGCTTTTCCACCCGGCTCACCATCGCCTCATCGAGGTTGGATGTGGGCTCGTCCAGAAGCAGCACATCCGGCCTGAGCAGCAGCGAGCACAATATCGCCACCACCTGCTTCTCGCCACCGGACAGATGATCCGCTGTTTTGTCCATGAAAGATTCGGGCAGCTGTAAGGTATGCAAGAAGGAATCCAGCAGAACGGCATCAAGACTGAGCTCCCGGTTGACCCGGAAGGTAAAAAACAGGTCGATGCTCTGCCGCACGGTGCCGGATACAAAAGCCGCATCTTGCGGGATGTAGCGAACCAGGCGGCGGTATTCCGGAATGTTCCACTCCTCGATGCTGCGATCTTTGTACCGGATATCGCCTTCATCGAGGGCATCAAGTCCGACCAGTGAACGCATGAGAAGGGTTTTTCCCGAACCCGATGGTCCGCGCAGCGCCACCCGTTCTCCGGCATCAAGCTTCAGGGAAAGTCCGGACCAGATCGGTTGACCGTCAATCAATCGGGTCAGATTACGGGCAGCGAACATAGGCAGGCATTCCGGATTGCATTGAGTATTTGTATCATTGAAGGAGAGGTCAATAGGGATCAGTAGGGATCAATTATACTTCCGCTTTTTAAAATACGCTCAAAAAACATGAAAAAAAGAACATTTTGGATAGGTGTGATGGTGCCTGGTTGTCTTGTTGCCGCGTTATTGGCTTTGTGGTTGCTGGACGGACTGCCGCGGCAGGGTGTGCCGGGGGCCGCATTGAATTCAGCGGAAGCTCCGGCGATACAGGAGCGGATGGAGCTGACAGAAACACCGGAAAAACCAGAATTGAAGAAACAGACTCCTCAGGATACCTTGCGGGACGAGGCAACATGGCGTCAGGCGGAGGTGTTTCCTGCAACACGTGAGTATCAGGGACCGGATTTCGAACTTGATGATCAGTCGGGTGAGACAATCCGCCTCAGCGATAATGAAGGCCGCATTGTCGTACTCAATCTCTGGGCCACGTGGTGTCCGCCGTGCCGGGATGAAGTGCCTGCACTGATCCGGCTCCAGAATGAGTACGGGGGCGAGGGAGTCCAGGTGATCGGGGTCTCGCTGGATGAAAACGGCGCACGTCAGGCTGTCGGTGCTTTTGCCGAAAGCTTCGGTGTCAATTACCCGATGCCGGTCGACGATGGCTCTGTGCAGGAGAAATATGGTCCCCTGAGTGTAATCCCGACAACGTATATCCTTGACCGGAGACGCAATATCCGTTTCTATGCCCCCGGGTACATGGTCTTTGAGCAGATGGAGGAGGCTGTGCTCAATTTATTGATGGATTAATGAGAATCTCACAAAAAGACCCTATTATGCAGGTCATCACCATACCCATTCAGGTCATCACGAAACCCATTCAGGTCATCACGAAACCCATTCAGGTCATCACGAAACCCATTTCAGATATTTTTTATGATCAGAAAATATATAGAGGAGGACTTTGACGCGGTCCTGGAATTGCTGAAGCATTCACTTGTTTACGATGAAATCACTCCCGGGCTGCTCAAGGAGAAACTGTATAAAGATCCACACTTTGACCGGGACATGGTGCTGGTGGCTGAAGACAGGGACAGGATCACCGGATTCATGCAGGGTGTCACCCGGGACATTCGCGGCGAACGGATCGGCTATCTGAAGCTGATGGCGGTTGGTCCGGACAACCGGAAAAAGGGCATTGCTCGTCAGATGTATGGGATGATGGAGGATCTGTTTCGCAAGCGTGGGGTCAAAAAAGTGCGGATCTTCGATGTGCCGCTTAATTATTTTCAGCCCGGCATCGATCCGCGCTACACTGAAGCACTCTGTTTTGCCTGGCGGATGGGATTTGCGCGTTTCGACGACACGACCAATCTGATCGCCGACCTGGAGGGCAGGGACTGGGGAACCGCCCGAAAGGAGCACGATCTGGCCGAGGAGGGCATCATCATAAGCAGAGCTGCCGAAGAGGATCGCGTGGAGCTGCTCTGGTTTATTGAGGATGAGTTTGCCCTGTGGCGCCATGAGGTATCCATGGCATTTCAGCGTGACCCGGTTGCCATCCACATTGCCCGATTCAATGACCGGATTCGCGGTTTCTCCGCCTACAACGGCAACAATGTGGGCACCGGCTGGTTCGGACCCATGGGAACTTCCAACGTATTGCGCGGCAGGGGAATAGGCGAGGTTCTTCTCAAGCGCTGCCTGAGTGATCTGAATGCCGAAGGCAACAAAAAGGCGATCATCCCGTGGGTTGGTCCTATCGCTTTCCATGCACACCATGCCGGGGCGCGTGTCGATCGCGTCTTCTGGCGTTTTGAAAAACCGCTGAATTAACGATTTCTCTCAAAAATTTAATAGTGTCCCCATTGTTTGCATCCCTCATTTCAAAGTCCGGCAGTTATAAATACGCTGCTTCCCGAAAAACAGCCATGTATTCATGTTTGTGCCTAGCCTCATCCGCGCGGATTCGCATAGCCGGTATGCTACTATTGCTGATTCTGGTGCAATCTTGCCGCACTCCCGACCCCATGGTCACGCCCGAGCCCGAACCGGTGGATCCCCGCGAGGAGAGTATCCGCGAGGCGGTTCGCGACGTGATCGGAGAGATGTACGAAACGCAGCATCCGGTCAGGCTGGCACCGGGCGTGCGCATTGTTCGCGTCGAGCTGGAAGACGAAGCCCGAACCGCCGGCATCCACATGAATGTCAATTTCTCCTATTCGCCGATGCGTCCCGAAATTACCGAAGAGATCTACCGGATGCTTTCTGAGCGCATGCACCAGCGATTTCGCGAATACGATGTGACGATCTTTGCGCTGGGCGAGCCGATCGATGAGCTGATCCCGAACATTTACCGGCGTTCGTTCGACGATTACGACCGGCAGCGCATGCCGTATGCGGACGAGATCCGGCCGCGGCCGATCGTGCAGCGGCACGGGCGGCTTGTGGAGCCGGCGCACGGACTGGAGGGGCGGCAGATCGCGCTGTGGCACAGCCACGGCTGGTATTACCACCAGCAGAAAAAACGCTGGGAATGGCAGCGTCCGCGCCTGTTCCAGACGGCAGAAGATGTGCTGCCCATGGCATTCACGCTGCCATATATCATCCCGATGCTCGAAAACGCCGGTGCGCATGTCTGGGTGCCGCGCGAGCGGGACCTGCAGCACAACGAGGCGATCGTTGATTTTGACGGATCCACCGGCGACGGGCGTGTCGTGCTGACGGGAACCTGGGGGGATGACGGCCCGGGTTTTGCCATCGGTTCGCCGCCGTACGGCGACGGTGAAAACCCGTTCCGGCAGGGTTCGTACCGCTACCGCTCCACCAGCAAGGACGGCGAGGCCGTGGTGCAATGGGTGCCGGATATCCCCGAGGACGGGAAATATGCCGTGTACGTTTCCTACGCATCGCTCGAGGAATCGGCCGACGATGCGGTGTACTCGGTCTACCACCGGGGCGGGCGCACCGGTTTCACCGTGAACCAGACCATCGGCGGCGGGACCTGGGTCTATCTCGGGCATTTCGAGTTTGAGGAGGGCGTGAATCCGGACCACGGACGTGTGGAGCTGTCCAACTACAGCTGGCGTCCATCCGTCGTCACCGCCGATGCGGTCCGTTTCGGCGGTGGGATGGGCAACATCGAGCGCGAGGGGCAGACCGGCGGACGTCCGCGCTATCTGGAAGCCGGGCGCTATTACATGCAGTTTGCCGGCATGCCGGAGGATCTGGTCTACGGCCTGAGCAAGGGCCGCTCGGATGTGGTCGACGATTTTCAGGGACGCGGGGAGTGGGTGAACTACCTGAAAGGCGCGCCGTTCGGGCCGAACCTGGACCGCGACACGCCCGGCCTGGGCATTCCCATCGACCTCTCGCTGGCCTTCCACACCGATGCCGGCATCACCCGAAACGATACCGTCGTCGGCACGCTCATGATCTACAATATCGAGGATGGGGATTCGCTGCGTGTGTTCCCCGACAAGATTTCGCGCCTGGCCAACCGCGACCTGGGTGACATCATGCAGACCGAAATCGTCGAGGACATCCGCCGCACGTGGGATCCGGCCTGGAACCGGCGCTACCTGTTCAACCGCATGTACAGCGAAGCGTCCCGTCCGAACGTGCCCGCCGTGCTGCTGGAGCTGCTTTCCCACCAGAATTTCCTGGACATGCAGTACGGACTGGACCCGCGCTTCCGCTTTGACGTGAGCCGGTCCATATACAAGTCAATGCTCCGGTTCATCGCCGACCGCTACCAGCTCGACTATGTAGTGCAGCCGCTGCAGGTGAGCAATTTCCGCGTCTTTCCGATCGGCCGCGGTGAGGTGATGCTGCGCTGGGAAGCGGTGGCGGACACGCTGGAACCGACCGCTTTCCCCGACCGCTACATAGTCTACAAAAAGCAGGGCGACAAGCCCTTTGACGGCGGCCGGATGACGACCGGCACCGAGCTGGTGCTTCGCGACCTGGAGCCCGGCGTAATGTACCAGTTCAAGGTGGTGGCGGCCAACGAGGGCGGGAAAAGCTTCCCATCGGAGACCCTGGCCGTGGCGCTGTCCGAAGAGCGCCGCCGCCCGGTGCTCATCGTCAACGGCTTTGAGCGCATTTCGGGTCCGGCCATCGTCGACGAGCCCGACTTCAAGGGGTTCACGAATTTCCTGGATCCGGGCGTGCCCGACCGCTACGACATCAACTTCACCGGCGACCAGTTCGATTTTGACCCGGATTCGCAGTGGCGCACCAACGACGCGCCCGGCCACGGCGCCAGCTATGCCGACTACGAGACGCGCATCGTCCCCGGCAACACCTTCGCCTTCCCGGCGGTGTACGGGGAGGTTCTGGCGGATATGGGCGTGCCGTTTGCCTCGGCGAGTGTCGCATCCATCCGTGACCGGCAGGTGGATATGAACGACTACGACGCGGTGATCCTGATCTTCGGCAAACAGAAATCCACGCCCTGGCCCAAACAGGATCTGCTGGAGCGCGATCCGGCGTTTCAGGTGTTCCCCGAACGCCTGCGGCAGGAGCTGGCCCGCTATCTGGACCTCGGCGGACGCCTGTTCGTGACCGGCGCGCATGTCGGCACCGATGTGGCCGACAGGGCAGGGGATGACCCGGCCGGACCGGCGTTTGTCCGCGGGGCCATGCGGTTTCTGCCCGAGACCAACCACGCCGTGCGCACCGGCGGCGTGCGGACCGTCTCGGAGAGCCTGCTGCCCATGAACACCCGTTTCAGCTTCAACACGGAGTGGCATCCGGAGATCTACCGGGTGGATGCGCCCGATGCCATCGAACCGTACGGCAAGCCGATTGAGCCGGGGGTGTCGTCCATTGACGACGGAGGCGTGGCGCGAAGGAATGCCCGCCGCCCGGACGCGCAGCCCGTCAGGGAGGCGGACGGATCGGAGGTCGGCCGGGTCCGGACCCTGGATTCATCCGGCAGGAACGGGGCGGAATCCGGCGGGGAAGACGGCTCCGGTGGTGATGCGGGCTCTGGCGGCGTCCGCAGTTGGTATACCGACAGCATCCACGATGAGGCCGGCGGGGCGCAACTGATGCCCTCGTTGCGGCGGGAGATGGTGCCGGCCGGACCCGAAACGCTGATCCGATATGAGGAGAACCAGTTCAGCGCCGGGGTCGGGTACCGAACCGAGCACCGCGCCGTTGTCACCTTCGGCTTTCCGTTTGAGACCATTGTGGATCCCGGCGAGCGCAGGCAGGTTCTCCTGGGCGTGATGGAGTATCTCGGGGTGCCGGTGGATTGATACTCCGTTATCACTACCGGTCTCTTTTTCTTGGATGTCATTTCAATGAGCCCGAGAGCGCTTCCTTTTGCACTTTTCCGCCGGCCAAATCAATCATAATCGCAAAATGCTGTACTTATCGACGACAGATTATCCGGAAGGTGCTATTGTTATAATAATGTTTGGAAGCCACCCTCAATCAAAATTGCTTTTTCAAATGAATTGCTTTCTTTTTCGTTTTTATGGAAATTGAATTGAATTATAAAGACGCTTAATTATGGAAGACACACTGACGAAACAGATCGAAAAACTTAATAAGAGCGAGAAACTGCTTTTAGTTGAGGCACTATGGGATTCCATCGCCTCCGATCCGGAGGATGTTCCGCTGCCAGAACATCATAAATCTGTTTTGGATGAACGTCTGAAAACACTTGATGAAGATACGAAAAGGGGAAAGTCCTGGGACGAATTCCGAAAAAACTATATTTAAGTCACTTTGGGCAAGCCATATATCATTACTCCCCAGGCTCAGCGAGATTTTGACAGTACTTATTGGTGGTATGAAGAGCAATATCAGGGTTTGGGAAAAGAATTTGCTCGTTGCGTAGATGCAAAGATAGCAGAGGTACAACGGTTTCCTGAGCAGTTTCAAATTATTTACAAAGCCAGGGTTCGAAGAGCGTTGGTTTCACGTTTTCCGTATGCTGTCTTTTACGTAGTTAAGCCAGAAGTACTCAGTATAATTGCGATTCAGCGGCATAGCAGAAATCCTGATCTATGGAAGTCTCGGGTATAGGGAACCGGCACCCTGACAAGCATTTGCTGTTTACGTGCAAGCAATTTTTGACTCGACTTCAGACCAGGATATTCCACCTCTTTCTGAGTTCAGAAAGAATGTCGCTGACTTTATTTCGCTACAAGCGTGAAAAATGACCTGTGGTTCTCACTCAGCAAGGTATTTCGGTAATTTTGAAAGCTTCCCGTATACTTTGGCTGCATCTGTGTAGAATCAGGCTGCAGAAGCACCATCCGCTTTCACATCGTCGCCATTCAGGAAGGTCATCTTTGGGTCGCACATACCCATGACGATGCGGCCGATCTCCTCGGGTTCGGCAATGCGTCCCATCGGACTGTTGGCGCCGGCACCTTCAAGGCTTCCGCCCAGGAAACGCCGGAGCAGTTCTGTGCGGGTGCCGCCGGGAGAGATGCTCATGACCGGAGCCACTTCGGGCATTGGGACGGGCGGCGGACCGGGTCATGCCAACAACAGCGTGCTTGCTGGCCGCATAGGCGCCCCAGCTGTCGGAGCCGCGGTGGGATAGCATGGAGCCGACATTGACGATCATGCCGCCTTCCTGCCCGCGCATGACCGGGAGTTCATAGCGCATGGTGTAGATGACGCCGTCGACATTGGTTTTCATCAGGTCGTGGTAGCCCATTTCGCCCTCCATGGGGATGTCGTCGAACTGGCCGTTCGGACCTTCGATTCCGGCATTGTTGAACGCAATGTCGATGCGCCCGTAGGTCTGCACGCACGCCTCGACAAACTCCCGGACCTGCGATTCTTCACGGACATCCGCGTACTTTTAGGTGGCTTCCCCGCCGTTTTCACGGATCGAGGCTTCGACCTGCCGGCCCAGCTCGCGGCGGCGACCGCAGAAGAAGACATTGGATCCGGCTTCAGCGAAAAGACGGGCTGTCGCCTCGCCGATGCCCGAAGTGGCTCCGGTGATGAGCACCACGGCATCCCTGAAATGTGAATAATCGGGCTCTCCCGGCTGGTTGAATGTGGATGTGCCGGCGGCCGGACCTGCAGCTTCTGTTCCGGATGCGGTTGCGGCCTGGACGGAGGCAACACCGCCACCCAGGGCGAGTCCCGCCATCCCAAATGCACTGTTTTCAAGAAAATCCTTTCGGCTGATTCCTTTTTTCGGCATGGTTCTGTCGGTTTGATTGGAATTTCATTGCGGTATTTTGCAATATGAGGCACACGGCATGCGCTTTTACTTTTTCCAACAAAACCCTCGGCGATCGGGTTCAGCTTCCAATGCCGCCGCGGACAGCTCAGGGAAACGGGCAAGTGCATTTCGAAGTAATTCTTTTTGCCCCCCCCCATTTTTTATTAGATTGGTTAAAGCGGGACAGAACTATTGCTGGTCACTTCTGTCCAAAACGATTGTTTTTAAAAAAAACAGCCAGTGTGAGACCGGTAACCCGGACTTTTTTATTTTTTAGGATACCTCAAACATCCTAAACCCACACTGGCTATGACAAATGT
>SLKA01000122.1 GCA_007134845.1 Balneolales bacterium | reverse complement strand
TGACAAGACGCTCGGGGATGATCAGCACATCCTCACGACGATCGATCACCACGTTGGCATTGGCCGAATAACCGGCCCGCAGTACACGGTTATCATCATCTGTGATGCGGATCTCAACCGGGAAAACGGTGCTGTTGTCTCTTGTTGTTGCTTTCAGCGAAATTCTGGTGAGTTCACCCATGACATGCGCTCCCGGCAATGCACCCACCCGGATTTCAGCGGTCATGCCTTCTACCAGTTTGCCGACATCGATCTCGTCAACCGTGCCTTTGAAGAGCAGATCATCCATGCGAGCCAATGTCAAGAGCGGTGTTCCCGCCTGGTATGAGGTCAACGGTACAATCGGGTCACCGGTATCAACCCGTTTTTCCAGGATGAAACCGTCGGCAGGCGCCTTTACAACACTTTCAATCAACATATCACCGATCAGTATCCGGCCCGATTCCAGCAGCTCCAGGCGCTCCCGGTTAAGCTGAAGATTGATTTCTGCATCCCGCAAACGGCGTTGCAGCCCTTGATAGTCGTGGTCAGATATCATGTCACGCGCACGAAGCTGTTCCATCCGGAACATCTCACGCTGAATATTATCCAGTGCGATCTCGGAACGCTCCACATTGCGTTTGGCTTCCGCCAGTTCCAGTGGAGTCGGATCGGGCCGGATCTCCAGAAGCGGATCACCTTCCTTGACAAAATCGCCCGCTTCGGCATACACCTTGCTTACCACTCCCGATATCTTGGACTTCACCTCTATTTCATTCCTGGGTTCAATTTGTCCCACAGCGAGTGCGTATTCCACCAGATTCCCTCTTTCAACCGTCACCGTATCATTGCGCTCGGATTGATTTTCGCCATTACCGGATGTGTATATCCATGCCGCTGCAACTCCGGCAACAACAATGATTCCTGTTGTAAAAATTATACGTTTCATACTTCTGCCTGTTGGTTATTTCTGCGTGATATATTTCGGATGTCCTTGCTTCATGCACGCTATACGCGTCTTCACGGCAAAAGGTTACCACGATGAGCTTTTTTATTTTTGGCCGCACCTTCTTCCATTCCTTTCATTGGTTTCATCTGGCAGTGCAAAATGGATATCTTTTAAAAAAACAGAACTTTCTTTTTATCGGGGAGTGCCGTTATTTTTCCGAATAGTGTATACTATCCACTCAAATTGAACAAAAAATCTTTTTTTTGAATCCTGAGAGGCTTTATTTCGTATAGCTTGCAATTTCTCCTTCACAAAAACCGAAATCATATGATTCCACTAACTATCCCATCACCGGTTTTCCGGCGGGCATCGACACGCTCACAAATTCCGTCTTTCGCTGCTTTACCGTCATATATACTTGCCGGATTTGTCATCTGTCTTGCAACCATCACAGGCGTGACACTGCCCTTGCAGGCACAAAACATTGAAACCATCGAGCAGAATGTAACCGAATTTACCCTTGAAAACGGTCTTCACGTTATCATTATAGAGCGCGATGTGGCGCCTGTTGCCAGCTTTGTAACCCATGTCAATGTTGGTTCGGTGAACGAACAGCTCGGACAGACCGGCCTTACACACGTCTTTGAGCACATGGCTTTCAAAGGTTCGACGACAATCGGTACAACCGACTGGGAAAGTGAAAAAGCCGTCATCGCCAAAATGGATGACTCCTACCGTGCCTGGCTCATGGAATCAAGAAAACCGAATCCCGATCAGGAGAAGCTTGAAAGACTGTGGGCTGAATTCGAGGAGCTTCAGGAGGAAGCCGGCCAATATGTGGTTAACAACGAGTTCAGTCAGATTGTAGAACTCGAGGGTGCAACCGGACTCAATGCATTTGTATCTGCCGATGAGACCGCCTTCTTTTACAGTCTGCCGCAGCACAAAGCCGAACTCTGGTTTGCACTCGAAGCCGACCGGTTCATCAACCCGGTGATGCGTGAGTTTTATGTGGAAAAGAATGTAATTATGGAAGAACGACGTGACAGAATTGACAATTCACCTTTCGGCAGGCTCATTGAAGAATTTGTTTCCACTGCTTTTTCTGCATTTCCATACAAACACCATCCCATCGGCTGGCCATCGGACATCGAAGCTGTAACCATCCGGGATGCTGTCAATTTTTACAAACGTCATTATGTGCCTTCCAACATCACCATCTCCGTGGCAGGTGATGTTGACCCGGTACGGATGCGCCAATATGCGGAAAAATATTTCGGACCCATGGAAGCCGGGCAGACACCTCCGAAAGTCATGACAATCGAACCGGAACAAAGAGGTGAACGCCGATTTATTATCGAGGAGGAAAGCCAGCCCATCCTCATGATCGGATATCACAGTGTGGATGAAAACCACCCCGATGCCGTTGCCCTTGACATCCTCAGCGGGGTATTATTTGAAGGCCGCACCTCGCGACTCCACCGGCGACTGGTCACCGAGGAGCGCAAAGCCCTTCAGATCGGTGGATTCAATGGTTTTCCCGGCAGCCGGTACCCCGGACTTTTTTTGATTTATGCCATCCCGAATCAGGGTGTTGACCTTTCGGATATCGAGGAAATCATATACGAGGAACTTGACCGGATCCGTGAAGGGGATATTAATGAGAGCGAAATCCAGCGTGTGCGCACCAATGCCCGCGCCTCGGTCATTCGCGGCCTCTCTTCCAACCAGGGCATGGCCCTTAATTTTGCACAGGCACAGACAAAGCGGGGCGACTGGAGGGCCATTTTTACCGATCTGGATGAAATGGACGAAATCACCGCAGATGACCTGCAGCGAGTGGCAGAAACCTACTTCAGGAAGCAGACCCGAACGGTAGGCGCCATTCGCACTCTGGACGAAGCCACAGCATCCAAATAACTGTTTAAAAATGAAAATCACGATGAGACAACTATCTGTTATTTTACTATTGCTCGTTTTGCTCGGTGGATGCGGTACTTCCGTGCAAACACTGCAAAGCCCCATTGAAGGTCTTGAGTTTCCGGAACCCAAATCTTTTTCAACACCTGAAGTTGAGCGCTTCAGCTACAATGGAATCGAATTTTTTCTGCTGCGGAATGATGAACTTCCCCTCGTGAACGTAAACGTGATCATCAATGGCGGTTCCTGGCTTGATCCGGCCGACAAGGTTGGTCTGGCATCCCTTACCGGCACCGTGCTGCGATCAGGCGGTTCCGGGCAATATCCCGATGAAGAACTAAATGAACTGCTTGAAAACCGTGCTGCCAGCATGGAAACGGGATTCGGGCTTTCCAGCGGTTCGGCACGCATGAACGTGCTGAAGGAAGATTTTGAGGAGATGCTGCCGGTTTTTACCGATCTCCTGAAAAATCCCCTGTTTCCTGATGATCGAATTGACCTCGCCAAAACACAACAAAGGACGGCAATTTCCCGGCGCAACGAGGAGGCTTCCTCTGTTGCAGGCAGGGAGTTCCGCAAACTTATTTACGGATCGGAATCCGTCTATGCACGAAACATCGAATATGGCACTCTTGAGAATATCAGTCGTGAAGATATGGTCAGATTCCATGAAAAAACCGTACAGGGAAGCAATCTCCTTATAGGGATCGTCGGTGATTTCGATCCCCGCACCGTTCGAAATCAACTCGAAGAAGCTTTCGGAATATTTGACAAAGGTGAACCTGTTGAAATGGACATGCCGGATGTTGATTATTCATTCGAACCCGGCCTTTTTTTTGCACACAAAGGCGACATGAACCAGAGCCAGATCCGGATGGGTCACATCGGCGGTTATCGTGACAACCCTGACTACGCCGCACTTCAGGTTATGAATGAGATACTGAGCGGTGGTTTTTCCGCCAGGCTCTTTCGGGAAGTGCGCACCGAACAGGGTCTGGCTTATAGTGTTTACGGCTCCTATACCAGCAATGTACGATTCCCGGGTGTTTTCTTTGCAGGGTTGAGCACAGCCGCAGAGAATACCCATGAAGCGTATGAGGCCACCCTTCACCAGATCCGCCGGTTGCAGGAGGAACCGGTCTCGCAACAGGAACTGGATGAGACCAAAGATAGGATTTTCAACCGGATCATATTTCGCTACGACAGCTATGCGCGTATCCTTTCCGAACAAATGAGCAACTACAACCTGGGACTTCCCGAAGACGCCTTTGAGCAATACATTGAGCAGGTCCGGCAGGTTACCGTAGATGATATTCAGCGTGTTGCCATTGAAAACCTGCAGCCTGACAAAATGAAAGTGCTTGTAGTCGGCAATCGCGACCTGGTCGCTGACCAGCTGGGCAGAATGGGGGATTATCAGGAAATTGACATAACCATTCCTCGCCCCGGTGCGGAACGCGTCGCTGTTGATGGTGATCCTGTCGCCGGAAGTCAGTGGATGAATAAAGTCTCCGGAGCGATGATTGAAAGCGGCACCAAAGTCGGTACGCTCATCCTGGAGGGAACACAGTATGTGCAAACCCCCCAGGGGGAAATGTCGCTGGAGGTGACCTCCCGGCTGCGTTTTCCAGATGCCATTAGCATGGAGATATCGACTCCGATGGGTAGCCAGATCATTGAAGTTGCTGACGGTCAGGGTGTCGTCAGAATGGGAGGTCAGCAGCAACAGCTGCCGCAATCATTTGTGGAATCCCTGCTTGAGGACCTGAAGCGAAACCCCCTGCATCTGGCCATGGAAGCAGCCACACTGGATGCCAAACTGATCCACGAGGAGAAAGATGTCAGAAAAGTCCACATCGGCGGTGATTATGATGTGACGATTCACATATCGGATAGTGAATCACTTCCGGTGGAAATATCCTATTCGCAATTCAATCCCGATCAGGGACGCGATGTGGAAGTTACCATCATTCTGAATGACTGGACCTGGAATGAAGGTGTACGCATCGCTTATGAACAAGAGCGTTATTCCGACGGCGAGCTGGTCAGCCGGACTCTCCTGAGCGGTCACAGTATTGAATAAATAACCCGATATTTGTATCATTAGGGTCTGCTGGATAGCGTCCTGGCTTGCCATCGGCGAATCAGGGCGAAACTTTCACAATAATTATATGCGTGCCGCTGTTATTATCGGGCAGGTTGCATAATTCAGAAATAATCCTAACTTATAACAAGGGATCCTTGCACATGTCAATAAAAATCAGACATGTAGTTGCTTTGGACACATAAAAGTGTTCGATATTCGATAGCGGACTTGACAGCAATCCGAGTCCTGGTTAGTGATCTGACGGATAATTATTTGATCAGACCTAACAAGAGCGATGATTTTTAGTGGTTGGTCCGGAATGATAGCGGTTCGTCACCGCGTTATGATATTCCGGTTTGGGCGGGTGCGGACTAACTGTGAACATTAAAAAAATGGAGGTCGCATTGTCTTACTTCGATTTTAAGCCAAATGAATCGTTTTTTATCAAAGGGAAAGTACCTAAGTACAAATCGTACAATCTCAGAACATTTGAGAAAATTCCTCAGATAAAAAAACTGCCTGAAGAGATTCGTTTTGCGATACGGGTCGTTGGAAATGTATTGCCTTTCAAGGTGAATAATTACGTGATCAGGGATCTTATCAATTGGGATAATATCCCGGATGATCCGATGTTCCAGCTCACGTTTCCTCAAAAAACGATGCTCAAGCCACATCACTTCGATAAAATGGCTGAGGTCCTGAAAAGAGATGCATCTAAAGAGGAAATCAAGGCTACAGCTAATGAAATACGGATGCAGCTGAATCCTCATCCCGCAGGTCAGCAGGAAGAAAATACACCACAGCTCGGATGTGAGACTCTCAAAGGCATGCAGCATAAGTACCAGGAAACGACGCTCTTCTTTCCGAGCCAGGGCCAGACCTGCCATGCGTATTGCACATTTTGCTTCCGATGGCCTCAGTTTGTAGGTATCGACGAGCTGAAATTCGCCATGAAGGAGTCGGAAGTGCTCGTGGATTATCTGAGAAATCATCCAGAAGTCACTGATGTACTCTTCACCGGTGGCGACCCCATGATCATGAAGGCCAATGTATTGGCTTCGTATATTAAGCCCTTGCTCGAAGCCGATTTACCGAATTTGAGAAATATCCGAATCGGTACCAAAGGATTGGCTTACTGGCCCTACAAATTTGTGACGGACAGTGACGCGGATGAGATGCTCGGCTTGTTCCGGAAAGTAACTGATTCCGGACTCAATCTCGCTCTGATGGGACATTACTCGAATCCGGTAGAGCTGACAACAGATATTCACAAAGAAGCTGCCCGGCGCGTCCGATCCACAGGAGCCCAGATCAGAACACAATCTCCGCTGTTGAGATATATCAATGACACCTCTGAGGCATGGGCCGATATGTGGCGCGAACAGGTCAAGCAGGGCATGATACCCTATTACATGTTTGTTGTGCGGGATACCGGTGCACGTCATCACTTCGATATTCCCCTCGAACAGGCCTGGAAAATTTTCCGCGGTGCCTACAAGCAGGTTAGCGGAATAGCACGGACAGTGCGTGGGCCCAGCATGTCAGCCGGACCCGGCAAGGTTCAAGTGCTCGGGGTCAGCAATGTGGCAGGAGAAAAAGTGTTTACACTACGGTTCATTCAGGGACGGAACCCGGACTGGACCGGACGCCCATTCTTTGCAAAATACAATAAAGATGCCGTGTGGCTGGATGATCTTGAACCGGCTTTTGGTGAAAAACAGTTTTTCTTTGAGAAGGAATCAGAGAACATGTTAATCGGCGATTCCAATGGGGATTCCAACGGTAGTTCCAAAGTAAAAGCAAGCCGGACAGAAAAGCTGGATCTCAGGAAAATCCTCGATGAAGTGAACTGATCCTGCTGAGGCAGATCCGATGAATTAACCAAACAGCAGCATATTGATTCCGGATCAAAAGGATATTGTAGCAAACAGGCCCGTCCAGCAATACGGCCTGTTTGTCGCAGATGCGGCCAGCACAGTTCAGTGCAAATCATCCCATATTTTAAACTGACCCTTGTTATAGATAGCAAGGGCACGGCCCGTAAGTTTTTCATCCAGCCAGGGTGTGTTTACGGAGCGTGACCGGATGTTTTCCTTGCTGCAAACCCAATCCGATGTGGTGTCAAAGAGTGTCAGATTCGCCGCCTCGCCCACTGCCAGAACCGGCACCGGGATATTCAGGATTTTTCTGGGATTTACAGCCATTTTAACGATGACCTCCTGCAGGGAAAGCTTTGCTGAGTTAATCAATCGTTTGCATACGATGCTCCATGCTGTTTCCAATCCGATAATACCGTTCGGCGCATAGATGAATTCCACATCTTTTTCATCTACGGAGTGAGGTGCGTGGTCGGTGCAGATAGCATCAATGGTACCGTCCTGCAGACCTTCAATCATCGCTTCCACGTCATCTACCGTTCGCAGCGGTGGATGCATTTTCCAGTTGGTATGAAACTGCCGTCGGTCAATCTCCTCATCGGTCAAATCGAAATGATGAGGACAAACCTCGGTGGTTACCTTCAGACCTTTCATTTTGGCCTCCCGAACCAGCTGCACCCCTTTTCGCGTACTGATATGTGCTACATGGACATGTCCGCCCGTAAGCTCGGACAGCTGGATATCCCGAGCGATCATGACTTCCTCGGCGATGGATGGTGATCCTGTAAGACCCAGCCGGGTCGATACGCGTCCCTCGTGCATGTGACCGGGCCGGGATAGCGGAAGATCCTCTTCATGATTGATGACAGGGACACCAAGCATCGCAGAATATTCCAGCGCAATACGCATAAGACGGCTGTCCTGCACCGGATCGCCGTCATCACTGAAGGCAACAGCTCCACCCTCCTTCATGTCCGCCATTTCCGCAATGGATTTGCCTGCCCTCTCTTTCGATACGGTCCCAATCGGATAGACATCCACCGGCAAACCGTTGGCCTGTTTCAATATATAACTGACCACATCTCGTGTGTGAATTGGAGGATAGGTGTTAGGCATGCAGGCCACAGCGGTAAAACCACCGGCAGCGGCGGCCTCACATCCTGTTCGCACCGTCTCCTTGTGTTCAAATCCCGGCTCGCGCAAGTGAACATGCATATCCATCCAGCCCGGAGAGACATACGCTCCCTTGCCGTCAAAAAGTTGCTCATCCCCGGATGATGCGCCCGTGCCTGCCGCCTCCGAGGCCAGGCCAGTTCCCATTTCCACGATTATGCCATCCCTGACACGGATGTCGACAGACTCTGATCCGTCTCTCTGTTCATCAACCGGATATACATTGGTTATCAGTAGATTTTTATGTTCGCTCATTTCAACCGGATCAAATTATTAAGTGCATCCAAAACGCTGTTTTTATCCTTCGTTTCCGTACTTCGGTTTTCATACTTCACTTCCTTACTTCGGTTTTCCGACTGTGAATATACTCAATCCATACCAACTTTTGCGAAAAACTCCTCGCGTGTTTTAACAGCCGGACTCCCCTCAAATCCCAAACTGTATCATAATCAAATGACAAACCTGACGGATTCTCATCACATGAAATGAACATGACAGCCTCCGGCTGACACACAGGAGGATGATTACATTCTGTCATGTGAATTCATTCTGACCTTATGAATCTAAATTGATTTAAACAGATGAATACATGCTGCTTGCCGCTGCTAAAAAGCAGAAAATCAAACCAGCAGCAAATAATTCAACGTTGAAGACCACAGCTGTCCAAAACGTTTCAAGATATTCAAATTCTCTATGATTAGTACATTTAGGACAGATTATTCGTCTTTTCCAAAATCAATCCCCCCAATGAAACAATGTTATTTGTCCGGATTCCGGTCCATTGCGCAGAGGCGGGGATTCAAATGGAGCATCCAACAGCT